>DATNQS010000682.1:0-7996 GCA_036703925.1 Candidatus Sericytochromatia bacterium | reverse complement strand
CTGGACTGAGTGGCGGGAATGCCTTCTAGACCTGCCCTATATTCGCAGACAGTCATAGTTCTACCGTTTACTTACAAAAATGGGCTTACTCAAGCTAACTTATCAGAAACTAGAAAACTGTATCCTTCTGAGCCGACCGATTAGCTGAGCTTGCTGCAAGGTAATGCCAGTTTCTCTACGTTGCAGACGTTGAAGTTTACAACAATTAACAGAATTCTAGCTCTTCTAGTAAGATGTCTATCTTCGGAGTGGGGTGTAAAAACGCTATCAGCTTATGAAGCTGCATAATTTTGCGATCGCATTCAGCATTACCACAAAGGACGCATTTCTGATGCAAAAAATTGCCGCATCAGACAAAATTAGCTACTATCTAGTTAGGCAGCCCGCTACTGCATAGAGAAGTAGCCTGCTACTGCAAACAGCTTCAGTTTATGTTGGTAAGCTAGCCGTTCCTTCTTGTAACCCTGCATTTTTTAGGGAGGGATACTGTGGCTGCCTTAGCCCTTTCAAAATAGGAGTTTTATGACCCAGAGACGATCTCGTCACAAGTTGGACACTGATTCAACTCAGGAAGATGCAACGCAAGCATACAGTGCGTCAACTGTGCAACGCGAGATGACCAAAACGCTACGAGAACGCGTTAGCCGAGAAGATACTGAAGTAAGAATGGCGAGCCAGTCCCGTTCTTCTCATCCAAGTTTAGCAAGCTTAATTGAACGAGATGCGCCTCTGCAAGCGCACAGTATGTTGGTTTTGATGTACGGTCCGTTTCAAGCCGAAATGGTTCCTGAGGAAGGGCAAGGCGTTGCATCCTGGTTAAAGGAATGTGTCAGGAAGCATGGTATCCCTAGTTTGCTTCGGTTTGATTACCGCCGTCGGGCACAAGTGTTCCGTCGTGACCAATTTCAGCCTTGGTTAGAGTCATTGGTGACTCAGATACCTGGTTAGAGTGTGATAGTTGGTTGGCTGTGCAGTCTTCCCTACAGCGCTCCTCTGTAGGATTGCCTCTTTCGATGTAGGGTCCACTGGCTGTTGTGGCTAGGAGCGTACAATCACGCTTTAACAGTTGTGCAGTACTCGCTCGTAAGTCTGTGCTTTTAATCAATGCGTTGCAAAACGCTTACTTGTTCCGCTGCCTCTGCTGATAAAAGTTTTTGCTTGCGAGAAAGTTGGTTCGAGCGTAATGCTAGACCACGGGGGCATAACAACCGTAAATTTTCGTAGTGTACGGCGCTGCCTCACTATAAATCTAAGAACCAGCTAGAGCGGCTACTGATGATAATGAGCCGTTGCAACTGCTACTAATGGTAGAGGACTTCCCCTGAGCCATCATCAGGCGGTTTACGGCACTCTGCAACTTTCATAACCTATGCTGGGCAAAATCCTTGGAGGACGCTACCAGATTATCCGTCATCTGGGTGGCGGTGGTTTCGGACAAACCTATTTAGCTAGTGACTTGCACCTCCCTGGAAAGCCCCAGTGCGTTGTCAAGCAGCTTAAGCCTAGAATGACTGATCCAGAAGCGTTACATGCTGCTAGGCGCTTGTTCGATTCTGAAGCAGAAGCACTGTATGCCTTGGGCAATCATGAGCAGATTCCCAGGTTGTTTGCCCACTTTGGAGAAGGGCAAGATTTCTATCTGGTGCAGGAGTTTATCAAAGGCGAGGTGCTTAGTCGAGAACTCAAGCTCCAGCCACAGTTTGCCGAAATGGAGGTGATCCACCTACTGCAAGATCTTTTGACAGTCTTGGAGTTTGTGCACCAACAGCAGGTTGTACATCGTGATATCAAACCTTCAAATTTGATTCGCCGAGAGAGCGATCGCCGTTTGATCTTGATTGATTTTGGCGCGGTCAAACAGATCGGTGTACAGTCGCTCGACGCAAATGAAGCCAGCGTCACGATCGCGGTTGGCTCTTCTGGTTATATGCCAAACGAGCAACTGGCAGGCAAACCCCGCTTTAGCAGTGATGTTTACGCAGTGGGTATGCTGGCAATTCAGTGCTTAACAGGAATTTATCCCAAAAAGCTCAGGGAAGATCCGAAAACTAGCGAGATTATCTGGCGCGATCAGGTACAGGTCAGCCTAGAATTTGCCAATATGCTGGATATGATGGTGCGCTACGATTACCGTCAGCGTTATGAGTCTGCCAAAGAGGCACTAGAAGTGCTGCGATCGCTAACCACTACCGCTCCTGTGGCGGCTGTCTTGGCAGAGCCAACGATTGTTAGTTTTGATGGGCACCTTGCTTGGCTAGAGCGCGGTGACGAGCTCTTTCAACGCCAGCGCTATAAAGAAGCGATCGTTGCCTATGATCGCGTGATTCAGGCAAAGCCCGATAATGATGTGGCGTGGTTTAAGCGGGGTATGGCGCTGGAAAACTTGAAGCGTCACGATGACGCGGCAGCATCGTATGAACGAGTGGTACAGCTTCACCCTCACGATTATCTGGCATGGTACAAGCACGCCTGTGTCTTGGTGCTGTTAAAGCGTTATGGTGATGCCTTACCATCGTTTGAGCAAGTTGTGCAACTCCAGCCTGCTAACTACTGGGCATGGCATGACCGGGGTAAAGTGCTCGAGAATTTACAGCAAGCTGATGATGCGATTGCGTCTTACGATCGCGCTGTGCAGCTTAAACCCGATTTTCAATTGGCCGTCGAAAGCCGCAAGCAGCTTTTGAGCCAACTACGGCGAGTTGAGACGCTCTATCACTTGCAGCACTACGATGAGGCGCTTGCGTCCTGCGATTGTACGATCGAAAAGAATCCTGATGATGCTCTAGCCTGGTTTATGCGTGGTATGGCGCTAGACAATTTACAGCGCTATGAAGAAGCAGTGGTTGCTTATGACCGGGTAGTCGAACTCCAGCCAGATGACTATGTGGTGTGGTTCAAGCGAGGCACCATAATGGAGAAACTGCTCCGCTATGAGGAAGCGGTTGCTTCCTACTACAAAGTGGTGCAGATTCAGCCAGATAACTACTGGGCGTGGTATGACCGGGGGCGTCTGCTAGAAAGCCTGCATCAGCATGAAGCATCAATCGCGTCTTACGATCGCGCGATGCAGTTAAAGCCCGATTTTCAAGAGGCGGTGGAGGGACGTAGACGAGTGCTGCAACAGCTCAAGTCTGGTGATACTGAGCCACTAGAGGAAGATGACGCGACGATCGCGTCTAGATACCAGCCCCAAGGGGTTTATAAACAAGCTGCAATTGACCTTAAAGCACACCACTTTCAAGGTGTACTAAAGGAGTATCGGGATCGTCTTCACCCGGAACCACTTCTACCAGCACCCGGAGCAGAAGAGACTGTTATCAGCAAGCCTAAACGTACTGAAGCAAGTAGTGTTTATCAACCTGACGGCGCTGAAGACACGATCGTTAGCCTTCTGAAGGCAGAAGATGACTTTCAGCAAGGGGCAATCGGCACTCAGCGTCTTGAGGTTGCTCGTCTGGTGACTTCCACTGCTATGAATGGTGCTGGTTACGATCGTTGGCTCAATGAAGGACGTACGTTAGAAAAGCAAAAGCGCTATGCCGAAGCATTAAACGCCTATGATCGAGCGCATGGGCTGCGCTCAGATGATGCTGCTCTTTGGCGCTGTCGAGGCAATGTCCTGTATGGGTTAGAACGTTATGAAGAGGCGATTGTCTCTTATCAGCAGGCATTGACACTTAAGCCGGATGATGAAGCGACCTATTGCTGTGTGGGCGGTGCCTTTGTACGGCTAAAACACCATCGAGATGCACTTACCTGTTTTGAGCAGGCAATCCAGATCAAGCCCAACAGTTATATTGCCTGGTATTGGCGGGGTCGTGCGCTGTACGAGCTAAGGCAGTATGCAGACGCTGTACAATCGCTAGAGCAAGCACTAACAATTAAGCCTGAGTTTCAACCTGCAATGAGCGATCGCGATCGCATCCAAAACCAGCTTAGAGCGTTAGAACTACAAACTTGACCTCACTAGGGTAAGGCTTCGACGTTTGCAGCGGTACGGAAATGTCTACAGCATCATTAGATGCCGCCGCTTCTGTATAATCAGCCGCTATACGTGATAAAGGAGTACTGCACGGCGGTACTGCCTTTGCATATCCTCTGATAGCTTGCTTCCTTCGGGATTATTGCTGTTGCATCTGTTTCAATGCCGGAATTAAGTATTGAGACAAAGTGAAGGCATCAACGCCCAAGATTGTACGCTCCTGCATTGCCAAAGTACCTGCCTGAGCGTGCCACCAAACACCTGCCTGCACACTGTCCAACACAGTTTGCGTTGGCAAGGGAGTCGCGATCGCCTGTGCTAATAAACCACCTAGCAGTCCCGTGAGGACATCGCCGCTACCGCCACGAGCAAGAGCAGCCGTACTTTCAGGATTAATCCTAACAGCACCTTTGGCGTTAGCGATCGCTACCCGTGCGCCCTTTAATAGCACAATGGCACCTGACTGTGCAGCAGCAGCTTGAGCAGCCGTAATCCGGCAGAGCATTGGTTCTGCAAGGTCTGGAAAGAGGCGTTTAAATTCCCCAAAATGCGGCGTGATGACGGTTGGCGCTTGCCGTTGTTGCAGCGTCGGCAACGTACCCATTTGGGCAAGAATGTTCAAGCTATCCGCATCCAGGACGATCGTCTGTTTTTGCTGCAAGACCTGTTGCACAACGGTAGTCGCATCCGTCGTCAGTCCCGGACCGCAAGCGATCGCGTCATAGGCATTTAAGTCGATTTCATCCGGCAATTGAGCAATTGCGCCTGTCGCTGTTTCCTTACAACCCCACACCAGCGCTTCGGGTAGCTGTGCTGTAAGGATTGTCTTTAAAGTCTCGGGCACCGCGATCGACAGCATCCCCGCTCCACTGGCACGTGCCCCCAGTGCGGTGAGCAGCGCGCCGCCAGCATAACGACGAGAGCCGCAAATCAGCAGCACGTGCCCCATTTTATATTTATGAGTGGTGGCAGGACGCACTAGGGGCAGATAAGCGATCGCATGCGCTGGCGTTATGCGCTGTACAGCAGGTGGATTACCCAACACTGCCCAAATATCTGCAAGCGGGAGGTCAAAATCAATCAATTCAACATGACCTGCATAGTCAAGCGCCTGATCTTGCAGCAACCCTTGCTTCCATAAACCAAGGCAAAGAGTATAGGTTGCGCGTACTGCTGTCCCTAAAACCACGCCAGTGTCGGTATGCAACCCTGAGGGAAGGTCGATGCTAACGACCGGTTTAGACCATTGATTGATTTGGTTTACCGTAGCGGCGATCGCATCATCAAGCGATCGCTCCAGCCCAAACCCAAACAAGCCGTCAATCAACAGATCACAAGCTTGAAGTGCTTCTATCGCTTCAACAAAACGCATCCCCAGCTCTTTACAGTAGCGATGGTGCTTGGCAGTCAGATCCTTAAGCGTTGGAAAGGGGCAGTAAAGCGAGACAGTATAACCCTTGAAGTGCAGCTCGCGCGCTACAACCAGTGCATCGCCACCATTATGCCCTGGTCCTACTAACACACCAATATGCTGGCGTGTGTCAGGGAACAGCGTTGCCACTCGACGCGCAATCAACCCTGCTACTTTTTCCATGAGTGCCTCAACGGGCATCCCTGCTGCAAAGACGCGCACCTCAATCTGCCGCATCTGCTCGGCAGTGACTATAATTTGCTGAATGGCTTGGGTTCTGATCAGCACAATGAAAGCGTGACGCGGTTGTACTGATTTTAGCGGCTATAGTACACCCGCGAATCAAAACCACCTCCATTAAGAAATTGGCTAATCTTCTTAGCATCACTATGCTGGGCGAAGGGGCCAATTTCTAAGTGTGGGCCTAACGGCGCATTCTTTTCCTGAATAGCTTCTTGACGGATACCCATCCGAATCACTCGCTCTGCCAATGCGGGCAATTCTTCCCTGCTGCCTGGAACAACCACCAGATAGCGGCTGGTTGTAACAACTTTCGAGGGTGCAGCAGTCATTTCTGCATTACCCATTGTCATTTCAGCAATAATGCCCTGGGCGTTGAGGGCAGCAATTAGCCGTCGCGCACTTGTCTCATCGTCAAAGGTTCTGGCTTGAATAATGGCTTGCCCCTGATAGCGCTGGATTGACGCAGTTGGTTCAATGGCTTGCACTTGCTGCAATAGATAGGAGCTGTCTCCATTCACATAAACGGTGTATTGACTACTTGCACCCTGCCGATTGATTGGGGCTAAAAAGACGGTTTCGCCGCCAGGTGTTGCGGTTGAGTTTTTGGATAAGGGTGCAGTCGTTAATCCCGGCACTGAGACAGTTGGGGGGGGTGGCAGTGGCACAACTTGCTGGGCTTGACCTACGGCGGCAGTTGTAAGAGAGACGATCGCCCAACTACCTGCAAAACGCAACCGTAGACCTGAGCTGCCTACAGCTTGACCGAAATGTCTTGTTAATCTGTGCGGCTGATCTGTTGCCATCATACAAGCTCCTCACGGCATCCTTTCAATGCCAGCCATCGTACACGCGGAGTACAAAAATGGCACAAAAAAGCGGTACAGAAGATCTGCACCGCTTCTTATTGAGAGCTTAACTACGCTCCACTACTTACACAATCTGCTGTAGCTCACGTTCAAGCAGATTAATCAAGGTTTGATCCTGCTTATCCCGTGCAACTTGAAGACGGTGCTGCAAGTTTTTGTAGAGATTGTCACGATGAACGGCTGCGAACTCTGCGGGGCTAGTCGCTTTTCTAATAAAGGTGGGTCTGCTTGACACGACAGGAGCCGTCTTTCTGCCAGTCGGTAGCGTCTCACCATTCAAAGAGTAAGCAACACCACGGTAGTGCAACGGCCCAACAGGTTGTGCGGCTGACCGACGCGGTTCTACATTAGGGTCAACAGCATAAACGGTGCCGCGGTAATGAAGACTATAAGTAGGTCTGAGGGCGCGGAAAACATTTGCTTCCCGAGCAGCTTCAGCACCACCGGGAGTATAGTTGTAATGAGCGCCACGGTAAGTAAGTTGCATGGTCTTCGCCTCTTGGTTAAATGCGTTGTGTATGGTGAATGAGGCGCGTTCCTTCGGGACTTCTCCCTACTTCCGTCTGCCGAATTTAATTAGCGGCTAGATGAACGTTTTCGTTATATCTGTATTATAAGCTACAGAATTAGGGGCAAACGGCACTTTAGTGAAACTTTATACTCAGTGCTGCTAAGATCTGTCGATCGGATGGTCAGCAGGTTGAGCGGTCAGTATAGCGAGATGCAATGTGCTGATAGTTGGCGGCGATCGACCCATTGCAAAACGAACCCTAGATGGAGCAACCAGCGATCGTTCGTTTTCTAGAATCTCACTGAAATGTTACTGCTCTAACTATGCGGCAGCAGACCTTTCGTTGCCAGCCAGTCGCGGTTAAAGAGCTTTGATTGGTAGCGGCTGCCGCTATCGCACAGTATGGTGACGATCGTATGTCCGGGACCGAGTTGCTTTGCCAGGGCGATCGCCGCTCCTACGTTAATGCCAACTGAGCCACCCATAAACAAGCCGTCTTTTTCCAGTAGTTGATACAACACGCGCACCGCCTCGGTATCATGAACCTGGATAGCATCGTCGGCTGGGGCACCCTTCATGTTTTCAGTCACACGGCTGTTGCCAATGCCTTCAGTAATAGAACTGCCTTCTGGTTTTGGTTCGCCTGTTTTGACGTAGCTGTAAAGTCCGCTCCCCATAGGGTCAGCAAGGACACATTGAATGCTAGGATTCTTTTCTTTCAAAAAAAGAGAGACTCCAGCATAGGTGCCGCCCGTACCCGTCGCAGTAACCCAGACATCGACCTGACCGTCTGTTTGTGCCCAAATTTCGGGACCAGTAGTGGTGTAATGGGCTTGACGATTTGCCAGATTGTCAAACTGGTTCGCCCAAATTGCGTTTTCCATCTCTGAGGCAATGCTGCCGGAGAGCCTGACGTAGTTATTTGGGTCTTTATAAGGCACGGCGGGAACGGTACGCACTTCGGCACCCAAGGTTCGCAAAAG
>DATNQS010000681.1:0-4397 GCA_036703925.1 Candidatus Sericytochromatia bacterium | reverse complement strand
TGCTGTCAATTCATTTACGATTCATCTAGCCCATGAGTTACGGAATACGCCTGTGAAAGTGAACAGTGCCCATCCCGGTTGGGTGAAAACGGAATTGGGTGGTGAAGGCGCAATGATGGATATTACAGAAGGAGCGAAAACGGGTGTTCAGTTGGCAACACTTCCCGATGATGGGTCGAGTGGTGGCTTTTTCCATCTGGGTCAACCTGTGCCTTGGTAGTTTAGGAAAACATTATTGCTCCTGGAGTTTATCCCATGTCTGACATGAGACCAGAGACTCATTAGAATATCTAGACGAAAAATCTTGGTGGTGTGCCAAAGGAATATATTTTAGTACAAATGCACTGTTATAATGCGGTGGCTTCGCAGTTCCCGAAGGGTAATTGTTTCATTGAGCTTCCAGCTAAAACCTATCAAAGCACTGCTCCAAATCTCTGATCTGCCCGGTTTCAAATTAACTCATGGAGGATTCAGATATGGACGATAATCCCAGCATTCTCTCGCACGTTTCGATTGGCACCAATGATTTTGAGCGGGCAATCGCTTTTTACGACGCTGTGTTGCCCCCTTTAGGCTGCAAGCGACTGATGGAACATCCAGGTGCGATCGCTTATGGCAAACAGTACCCAGAGTTTTGGGTGGGAACACCGATCGATGGACAGCCCGCAACAGTTGGCAATGGTACTCATATTGGCTTTATCGCTCCCACGAAAGAAGCCGTCCATGCCTTCTACGAAGCAGCACTGGCAGCCGGTGGCACAGATGAAGGTGCCCCAGGTGGCAGACCCGAATACAGTGAGCCATACTACGGTTGCTTTGTGCGTGATCCAGATGGACATAAGGTTGAAGCCGCCTTTTGGGATGAGCAGCTTGAGCAAGAACTCAACGACAGCAAATCTGCATAAGCTGAACGAGCGAAAAGTCCTATTCATTCTGTGAAATAGGAATGACTCATGACAACCAAATTCCTTCCCGATGGTTTTCATACCGTGACTGGCATCTTTCTCATCTGACAGGTTTGAGCAAGTACATTCCTATAATAAGCATCTGGTTTTGGTGTTTTACCAAAGCACTTCCTTAGTAAGGGAAGGAACAGCAGAGACGGTAGGATTTAGCAAATCTTTCCTCAACGATTTGAGCAAATTTGATGGGAATATTTGTGTAGTGACAGAGCAACCCGATATTCCCTTAAAATCCTTCTCCTCCAGTCAGTCTAATTTAGCTGAAGACATTGTGGCGTGGATTCGTCGAGTTGTCTTAGAAAGTTAATCCTCAAGCCGATAACTCACCAGGGATTCAAATCTCTGTCTAAAAGAGTGCGATTTCAGAGTAATCTCAATATTATTTCCATAGAACTCCACAGTGATATCAAGTTGAATTCAAGATGATATTAGTCTGCGGTGGAATTAAGGGTGGTGTGGGCAAGTCAACCCTGGCTACCAACTTAACCGTTATACGAGCAGCCCAAGGCTTTGACGTGCTGCTCGTGGATGCCGATGAGCAGCGCACATCTAGCGACTTTACTCTAATCAGAAATGAGGCACTGGCTGACAAAGGTGGGGCTGGGTACACAGCAGTTCAGTTGCATGGCGCTGCCGTGCGGGCAGATACGCTGCGTCTAGCATCTAAGTACAACGACGTGGTGATTGATGTGGGAGGGCGGGATACGGCTGGTCAGCGTGCCGCTTTGTCCGTGGCTTCGGTGTACGCTATTCCCTTCCTCCCCGCTAGTTTCGATGTCTGGACTTTAGAGAAGGTGGCGGAGCTAGTGGAGGAAGCTCGCGCCTTCAACGACCAGCTCCAAGCCGTCTGCTTTCTCAACCGCGCCGACCCTTCTGGCGCAGACAACGCTGAAGCCGCCGCGATCGCATCCGAGATTAAGGGGCTGACTTTTATCGATGCGCCTTTAGGCAACCGCAAAGCATTTCGCAATGCTGCCGCTCAGGGATTATCCGTCACTGAACTCAAGCCGAAAGACCCCAAAGCGATCGCAGAAGTAATGAAGTTATATCGATGCCTATTTGACATCGATGTGATATCAAAAAGAACTCAATCTTAGGGTCAAAGTAGAGTCAGTGTGATAGAACTGTGCTAGTTAGAATCACAAACCTCTCAGTTGTGATTTCGTTCAATAACCGTAGCGTCTGACAAACATCAATGCTCCAGCTCGAAGAGCCAAATCAATTGTCAACTCAATGCAAGTGCAACTTTACGCGACGCTTTGCCAATCTTCTCGACTAATCCCGTAAATCACAGCCTCCATTCCAAAAATTTCAGTCGTCCCAACAAGTTTCTCCCCTAACTTCTCGGCAACCCGTCTTGAAGCCGAATTCTCCGGACGAATCAGACTAATGACATGGGATTGCTGCAACTCACCAAAAGCATAAGCCATTGCCGCCCTTGCCGCCTCCGTTGCGTAGCCACAACCCCAGTAAGCGCGTCGCAACGTCCAGCCAATTTCAAATCCGGGCCAGCCCTCCGGTTGCCAGCCGCCGATTCGACCCATCATTACACCACTGTGACGTTCCTCGACAGCCCACATCCCATAGCCCCGTAACTGCCAGTGACCGAGCATCATCGCCATATTTCGCCAAGCCTCAGAGCGGGATAAGGTCTGCCCGTTGCCGATATAATGCATCACCTCAGGGTCAGCACACATCTCGGCGTAAGCATCAAGGTCTTTTTCATCGAACGCACGTAAGATTAGGCGCTCGGTTTCAAGTTGAGGAATGAGCATCTTCGTACTCCTCACTAAAAGGGGAACTTTCTAATCTTAGGTAAGATGGTTTTTATGCATAGAAGGGATTTTTAAGCAACTAATTCCTTCTGCTTTCTTGACGCGGCTAACCTCAGCATTATTGCTAAGACTAACAAGATGACAAAGGGGGAATAGATAAGCATTGATTTAGGAAGCTTGAAGCTGTATTCAAACAGTAAACCCAGCCAGAAAAAGTGCATTCCTGTAGTGTGCAAAATCTTCCAACCTCGTTTACCTAACCAAGCGGCTGGGCGCTTGAAGGAGGTTACAGTCATAGCAAACAGCAAGATATAGCCAAGTGTTCCCAAAGGGTTGGATGGTGGAGCTGCTCCAGCAGTCACAACCCATAAACCGAAAAGAGCGATCACATGAATGATAAGTATGCGACACTGCCATCGATATCCCCAGATAGCGACGATTTTTCAACGTATGTCTCTACTCGAGCATTTCCAGGTTTCGTACCGCGCCTCGATCCGCGCTAGTCGCCAGCAGTGCATAAGCCTTGAGTGCCGCACTCACCCGACGCTGCCGAGGCTTTCCAGGCTTCCAGGCATCTTTGCCCTTCGCTTCCATTGCCACACGACGGTTGGCTAATTCCTCCGCCGATAGCTCTACGTTAATGCTGCGATTGGGGATGTCGATCCGGATCGGATCGCCGTCCTGAACTAGAGCAATGTTGCCGCCCGCCGCCGCCTCCGGAGAGGCATGACCAATCGAGAGTCCCGAAGTACCGCCTGAGAAGCGACCGTCGGTCAATAATGCACAAACCTTGCCCAGACCCTTGGATTTAAGGTAACTGGTCGGATAGAGCATTTCCTGCATCCCAGGCCCACCGCGCGGTCCTTCATAACGAATGATCACCACATCGCTCGGTTCCACTTCCGAGGCCAGAATTCCTTTGACAGCGGCATCCTGACTTTCATAAATGCGTGCCCTACCTTCAAACACAAGAATGCTTTCGTCTACACCTGCCGTTTTGACGATACAGCCACGCTCAGCCAGGTTGCCGTAGAGTACCGCCAGTCCGCCCTCAGTGCTGAAGGCGTTTTCGAGGCTACGGATACAGCCGTTTTCCCGGTCTAGGTCGAGTGAAGGCCAGCGGGTCGATTGACTGAAAGCTTGCTGAGTTGGAATCCCGGCAGGGCCAGCTTTGAAGAAGGTGTGGACGGCTTCGTCATCGGTACGCATAACGTCCCAGCGATCGAGCGCTTCTTTGAGCGTCTTACTGTGGACTGTCGGCACATCCGTGTGGAGCAGTCCAGCACGCTCCAGCTCGCCGAGAATGCCGGGGATGCCGCCAGCACGGTGGACATCCTCGATATGATACTTGGGGGTGTTAGGTGCCACCTTGCACAGTTGTGGAACCTTGCGCGAGAGGCGATCGATGTCGCTCAAGCTGAAATCGACACCAGCTTCATGAACAGCAGCCAGCAAGTGCAAAATGGTGTTAGTCGATCCGCCCATAGCGATGTCCAGCATCATGGCATTCTCAAACGCCTTGAAACTGGCTATAGAGCGCGGCAGTACCGATTCATCGTCCTGCTCGTAGTAGCGACGGGTAATGCTGACAATGGTCTTTGCGGCGTTGATGAACAGATCTTTACGGTCGAAATGGGTCGCCAGTACGGTGCCGTTGCCG
>DATNQS010000680.1:0-7099 GCA_036703925.1 Candidatus Sericytochromatia bacterium | reverse complement strand
CCATCAGAAATTTCAATCTGCGATCGAGGCGTATCTGTGCCACCCAGGCTTTCAAACAGCGGAGCCCGATCAACCCGATACCCAATTTTCGGTTTGCGATTCCGATAAGCCGAAACTGAGGCGTACGCTAAGGCCCCAATTGCACTTCCACCCAGGAAGAGGAGCGTTGCGAAGAGGAGCGTGTACCAGGGAATAGAAGCCATGTGAAGAAAGCGGCAGGCAGACGCGAAAAAGATTCAAATCACGCTTGACCTTGACCCAGACGTGGCACCGATCTCTGGCGATGCCGATCGGCTGCAGCAAGTGGTCTGGAACCTGCTCACCAATGCCGTCAAGTTCACGCCTAACGGCGGTCAAGTGACGGTTGCACTCAGCTAACGCGAGCAACTGGCGCAACTGCGGGTGGTGGATACTGGCATTGGCATCCAGCCTCAGTTTCTCCCTCACGTGTTTGAGTATTTTCGGCAAGCCGATGGGTCCACCACGCGTCAATTTGGAGGTTTGGGGTTAGGGTTGGCGATCGTGCGGCAACTGATGGAACTGCACGGTGGCACAGTGGCCGCAGAGAGTGGCGGTGAGCAGCAAGGTGCCACCTTTATCGTGCAGCTACCGCTCCTGCAGCCAGCCACACCCGTGCGTTCTGAGTCTACCCACGCTCCGCTAAAGGCAGCAAGGCTCCTCAACAACCTGCAGATTCTGCTGGTCGATGACGATGACGATATCCGCGAGTTTGAAGCCTTCCTGCTCGAGCAACACGGGGCCAAGGTGACAGCCGTTACTTCTGGTTTAGCAGCTTTGCAAGCATTGGAACCGGCAAGGCCCGATGTCCTAGTGAGTGATATGGGGATGGCAGACCAAACCAGTCGAGCCAGGGGCCTTAGTCAGGATGATCGCAGGCTTACTTGATCGCTCCTAATACTCGGCAAGAGACTTTTTACTGTATGAGCGCTCATCCAATAGCCAGACCTCATGGCTTGTTGCGGTCACCCATACCACTGCGTTCAACTCTATGGTTAAACCAGGAACCGCCTGAGCGAGGGCCAATAGTGGGACAGAGCCGCTTGTCGTTGTCCTAGCAGCCAGATTGCAGCACTTAGCGATCGACCCTCTGTGCACTTAAACCAGCCAAGCACCCTAGCTACTATGCCAATTGGTCCAGAACCCTGGGGAGCTTGATGAGCTAGCGGGCGCATCCATGCAGAAAGTTACGGTTTCGATGGGTCAGAAAACTTAGAGCTGACCCTGTAAGCTGATTTTGCTTGCCTGACCGCGCCCTTTGTAAAGTTTAGTTGGTTTTTGATCATTCAGGGCACTTTAGATATTGTAGATTGCAGTGTTCCCCATGAAAACTCTCCGATCGCTCGCACTTGGTTTGTTTTCCCTGCACCTCACACTCTGGCTCGGCAGTTGTGCTCCTCAGCATTCTGCAACTCAGCCTCCCCAGCCAGCGACACCACAGGTCTCACTACGCATTAGCGTTTTGCCCACCCAAAGCAAAACCGATCAAGAAAAAATGATTGCGCCCCTGGATGCCCATCTGGAAAAGGTGTTGGGGCAACCTGTCGAGTTTTTGATTGCCAAAGACTATAAAGACAATGTAGATATGCTGGTGGATGGGCGGGCGAATGCAGCTTATACCGGCGCGGTTTCTTATTTTGAAGCCTTAGAACGCGGAGCCAAAGTCAAACCGATCGCCGCGCCGATCGACAAATACACCCATCGGCCCTGGTATCGCGCCTGCATGATTACGGCGGCTAATAGCGACATCAAAACCCTACAAGACCTCAAAGGCAAGCGCGTTGCCTTCGTCAGCCCTTCCTCCACTTCGGGCTATGTGCTGCCGCTGGCGGCGCTTAAGCAAGCCGGGATTGATCCAGAGCGAGATTTTGCAGCAGTGATCTTTGGGGACACCCATTCTAAGACCGAGGCGCTGCTAGAAGCGGGTAAAGTCGATGCGATCGCTACAAACATTCCGTCCTACCTCAAACGGCAAACCCTGGGCAAACTGACACCGCAAAATTCCCGCGTCTTCTGGGAATCTCAGCCCGTACCGCACTCCCCTTTCCTTATTTCGACCGATTTGCCCCCAGAACTGGTTGAAAAACTCAAAGAAGCGTTTCTCACCGTCCCCGCAGGGCTGGAAGATATCGTCGGTACCCAGGCTCAGGGCTACACCCTGGTGGTGGCCTCCGATTATCAACCCATGCAACAGGTTCGGATTCAACTCGGTTTAGCCAAGGAGAGCCAGTAGCCATGAAAATCGCCACGAAATTCATTGGCATTTCGGCATTATTAGTGGGGGCGATCGCCCTTATCTCTGGCGGCGGTACCCTCTGGCGCAACCAAGCTGAGCAAGTTGCCCTCAACCAATACACCCAGGCTCAGCGACGCATTGTACTGGCAACCCAGGCTCAATTTGACCTGCACAATAATATCAGCGATCTCAAGGATCAGGTGTTGTTCAAAGCAAAGCATACCGATCACGAGGAGCAAGAAAACAGTCATTTCCGTGAGGTGATGCAAACCCTCAAAGCATCGGAGGCCGTGCCAGAAATCGCCGCAATCGAGCGGCGATACGAGAATTTTCAGCAGTTAGAACAGCAACTCATTGCATCACTGGATCAACCTTCGCCAACAGTAATTGCCGACAACCAGCAGGACTTTCGAGCCATCAACGGGTTTAACCGAGATATTAATTTTTTCCTCGATAGACTGATCGAAAACGCCCACCAGGATGTCCAAAAAGCAGAACAAACGCTAGAACGAATCCGATTCCTGACCTCAAACGCTTCTTATGCAACCGTTCTCTTCCTCATATTGATTGTGCTTGGTGAGTTCTGGTGGGTTTTGCGTCCTATCCTCCAGTCGCTCAAACAGCTTCAAGAAGGTGCGACAGCCATTGGCGCAGGTAACCTTTCCTATCGTTTAAATATTCATACCCAAGATGAAATTGAGCAAGTCGCCCAGGCCTTTAACCAGATGGCAGAAGACCTGACCCAGGCGGAAACCACCCAAAAGAAATTGGCAGAAGTGGAAATTGCTCGTACTGCCGCTGAATTCGCCAATCGCAGCAAGAGCGAATTTCTCGCCAACATGAACCACGAACTGCGTACCCCCCTGAATGGCATTCTGGGCTATGCCCAAATCCTCCAGCGCGACCCCGCCACCACCGAGAAACAGATGAAGGGCTTAAAGGTCGTCCATCAATGTGCCAACCATCTACTGACGCTGATCAACGACATTTTGGATTTATCCAAGCTGGAAGTGCAAAAAATGGACCTCTATCCCCAGGATTTCCATTTCGCCAACTTTCTGTCCTCTACAGTGGATATCTGTCGCGTCCGAGCCGAACAAAAAGGCGTGGAGTTCCACTATCAACCGGGTGCAAATCTCCCATCTGCTGTTCATGCAGACGATAAGCGACTGCGCCAAGTGCTGCTGAATCTACTTAGCAACGCCGCCAAATTTACTGACTTCGGCACCGTCAGCTTCCGTGTCGAATTAGTAGACACGGCTGCATCCCCAGTCCCTGATCCCAAAGCCCCAACTCAACGAGTTCGCTTCCAGGTCAAAGATTCTGGCATCGGCATTGCCTCAGAAAAATTGGCGACTATCTTCCTGCCGTTTGAGCAGGCCGGGAAACGCGAACGCAACTCCGAAGGCACCGGACTGGGCTTGGCAATCAGTCAACAAATCATTGAGAAAATGGGCAGCACCATTCACGTTGACAGCAAGCTGGGCAAAGGCAGTTGCTTCTGGTTTGAATTGGATTTGTCCCTCGCTTCGGAATGGAGGATAGGTGATGCGATCGACAACCAAAAAGTGATTGGCTACCAGGGTGATCGCCGCAAAATTCTGGTGATTGACGATCGGGAAGAAAATCGTCTGGTTGCCATCAACATGTTGGAACCTTTGGGCTTCAAACTGGCCGAAGCTGCCGATGGGCAAACGGCGTTAGATCTGGCACTCCAAATGCGTCCCGATCTGATCATTACCGATGTTCACATGGCTGTCATGGATGGCTTAGAGATGACCCGCCGGTTACGCCAACTGCCCGACTTCACCAGCACCCCCATCATTGCCTCCCCAGCCACCCTCTCTCAGGTCGATATGCAAGATAGCATTGATGCGGGATGCACCAGCTTTTTCCCCAAGCCTCTAGAGTTCAACGGCTTACTCGCCGAAATCCAGCGCCTGCTGAACTTGCAGTGGACTTACGAAGCCCTTCCAGCTGCCGATCCAGTCACCAACGGCGATGCTCAGGAGCAGAGCACAAAACTCCTCTTCCCACCGCCAGAAGAACTCAGTGCCCTGTATACCGCAGCCCAGAGTGGATTTATGAGCGACGTGCAACGAGAAGCACAGCGGCTCAAGGCACTAGCCCCTAAATATATACCCCTAGCTAATCACATTCTAGAACTGAGTCAACAGTTTGATGATGAGAGCATTATCAGATTGCTGGCACCCTGGGTGTAATTCTTTGGGATTTTGATGTTGGATTGTAAATTGCGGCTACAGCAGTTCACCTGCCCAGGAGTTTATCGATGTCTGTTGATGTTTCAAATCAGGAAAACACGATTCTGGTGGTTGATGATACACCCACTAATCTGCAAGTCTTGTTCGATCTACTGAGCGAACAGAGCTATCGAGTGGCGATTGCCAAAAATGGGGAAACAGCCCTACAACGACTCGAAACCTTTCAACCTAACCTGATTTTGTTGGATGTGATGATGCCAGGGATTGATGGCTTTGAAACCTGTCAACGACTCAAAGCCAATCCTAACACCCGCGATATTCCCGTCATTTTTATGACCGCCCTGTCAGACTCAGTGGATAAGGTCAAAGGCTTGAGATTGGGTGCCGTAGATTACATTACCAAACCGATCCAACACGAAGAAGTACTGGCTCGTATCCAGGTGCATTTACAACTCCGTAATACAACCCGCACATTGGAACAGCGCACGGCAGACCTAGACAGAGTGGTGAAAAATCTTAAAGATGCCCAACTCCAACTCGTCCAGGGTGAAAAAATGTCACTGCTGGGACAGTTAGTGGCTGGAATCGCCCATGAAATTAATAATCCCATCAACTTCGTCCATGGCAATCTCCACCACGCGACGGAGTATGTCCAGGAATTACTGGCGCTTGTTGAACTCTATCAACAACAGCTGCCCGCCCCAATCGTTGAAATACAGCAACGCGCACAAGACATCGATCTGGAGTTTCTGCGAACAGATTTGGTTAAGCTGCTCGATTCCATGAAAATCGGCACCGATCGCATTCGAGAGCTTGTGATCTCTTTACGGAACTTCGCGCGCCTAGATGAAGCAGACTGTAAATCGGTCAATCTTCATGATGGAATTGACAGTACCATCGTGATTCTGCAACATCGCCTCAAAGCACAACCCAATTCCTCAGGGATTCAAATCATCCGTGACTATGGAGAGTTACCAGACGTTGAATGCTATCCCAGTCAACTCAATCAGGTGTTCATGAATCTATTGAGCAATGCAATTGATGCACTCGAATCTTCAACCACTCACAATCCAACGATTACGATTCGGACGAGTGCAATAGCAAAATCTCTACCAGAAAGAACCACTTTGGGCGGGGTAACAATTAGTATTGCAGATAATGCCGATGGCATTCCCGAATCAATCCAGACCAAGCTATTTGACCCGTTCTTTACCACCAAACCTGTTGGTAAAGGTACAGGTTTGGGTTTATCCATTAGTCACCAGATCATCACCGAAAAACATCAAGGTAAAATTGAATTTTATTCAACAGTAGGGCAAGGTACTGAGTTTGCGGTGCAGATTCCAATGAAGCAAGTGTAAATTACAGGCAACTCTCTTACATAAAAATCTTATGTCACTTGTGAAATAAGGAAACAAATAGGGGCCGGGAACTCATTCATGTAATTTGGTATCACGATGAGCTTCAAAAGCTTTCCCAGCAAAACTCACGTTGCGCTATTGCCGCTGATGCAACTAATTAAGGCGATCGCCCGACGCATTTGATGAGACATGAATGGGGACACCCTTTGCCTAGGGTTTCAATTCATGTCTACCGTCTGAGACGTACTTGAGTGGCAAGCGCACTGACACAGTGATCACTCAGTTGGCAGGCAAAGGCGCAGCAAAGCGCCAGCAGTCGAGACAGAAGAGCGTTTTGATAGCGCTCAGCTTGCTTAAAAGTACGCTAAGACTGAAGCGTCTCAATGGGGACGATACCTTTTTGAGGGGTTGTTTGTCAGCCTGCCTGTAGCACCTTTGCCAACAGCAGCGTATCCTGTTCCCATCCCTTTGGTGAGTCAACCTCTGGCTCAATTGCTGATATGGCGTTTCTTCTAGTGGCGATCGCCCCTTGGTTACTGTTGTTCTATACGGTTGTCGTGCTTGTCGGGGCAGTGGTGAGCGCTGTGAAAGCTCAAAGTAAACCTTCCCGGCTTTCCAGTTTGATCAGTGGGATTGCCTTGCTCATCGCCGGGGTCATGACGTTCCAAACCTACAGTATTGGCATGACCCTAGCCACGGTTCTAGCGCTCGCCCTTTTGATCCGGTTTGCGCTGCGCTTTCGTCAGACCCACAAAGTCATGCCTGCGGGGTTAATGGCAGCGTTCAGTTTAGTTTGTGCCGTGATCTTTGCGCTCGCACTTGCCTTGTAAAAGGATCACGGTGTTCCCGTCGCCATGGGACCGACAATAACGCTCAGCCTGAAATCGCCTCTGAGCTTGGTTCATACTCTTTGGTCTCTCAGTGCAAGCAAAGTCAGAAACAGAGCCGCTGAGCACTTGATGTCATCGCTGGCTAAAGCTAGTGCCGTTGCTGCCACCCGCAACGGTACAAGCTTCACAAGATGATTAGCGGAAGTTATCAATCGCTCTGCTCCTAAACGCTTGCGTCGCTGCTGCTGTGCATCAACGTTGAGCAAAAGCTGCTCGCAGTCTGTAAGTTATACTGTGAGCAGCTTTCAGGCGATGTGGCACTTAATTGCCATGAACGGTGTCATACCCCTTACTCCCCCTGCTCCCCAACACCAGCAACTTAAGCCGTGCCAGTTGTGAGCGCAATGGTGCCCCTCTCACCGGGAGGATTCA
>DATNQS010000679.1:0-2885 GCA_036703925.1 Candidatus Sericytochromatia bacterium | reverse complement strand
AGTCAGGAGTTGAGCCTCTTGACTACGTGGATGGTCGCCGATCGCTGCAAGCTGCTGACCGTTTTGGGTATGGGTGGCATCGGCAAAACGGCACTGGTATTGGCGCTCGTGGATCAGCTGGGCAACCGAGAAAACAAGAAGCCACCATCTTCCACACCCTCCGCTCCTGCCTTGCCCTTTGAGTGCATTCTCTGGCGATCACTTCAGGCAGCCCCAACCTTGCACCAGCTACTTGATAGTCTCTCGCATACCTTTTCTACGAGCCAAACTGTACGCATTGCCCATGACGTACAACGAGGCCGCTTCCAACTGTCACATTATTTGCAGACACGGCGCTGCCTGCTGGTACTGGATGGATTGGAAGCAATTTTGGATGGCAATAATGCCTATCGCTCAGGCTACGAGGAGTATGGCGAGCTCTTCCTGCGGTTGAGCCGCGATCGTCACCAGAGCTGTCTTCTGGTGACGAGCCGGGAGCGACCACCAGGCTTTGACGGTGAGGGCGAGAAGGTCCGCTGCTTGACTCTGCGGGGGCTATCCACAGCTGCCGCTCTAGACTTACTGCAAAGCCGGTCTTTTACCGGTAAGGAACAGGGTTTACAGGCACTGACCAGGCTCTATGGTGGCAACCCACTGGCACTTAAGTTAACGGTCCCGCTCATTCGGGATCTGTTTGATGGCAATGTGCGTGCCTACTTAAATCAGCATACGGTGATGATGGGCAACCGCCTCCGTGCCATGCTTCAGCAACAACTACGGCGGCTGTCTGCTCTGGAGTGGGCGATCGTTTACTGGCTGGCAATCTGGCAGGAACCCATCTCTCTTTATCGTCTGCAAAGCCATCTTCTCGATGTGCCTGATGCCGCCGCCCTGCTAGAGAGCATTGTGAGTTTAGAAGAGCGAGCGTTCGTGGAGAAGCTGTTCCTTCAGGCTGAGCCATTGCTTACGCTCCAACCCTTTGTGATGAAAGCGGTCAGCGAGGCCTTGGTCAAGCAAGCTACTCAAGAGCTTTGTCAGGCAATCCAAACCAATCAGATCACCCATTTTCAAGTCATCCGCACCCACTGCCTACTGAGACCGGGAACAGACAATCTTGCGGGCAATCGCCTCTTGACCCAACTCCGTGACCAATTAGGACCTTTGGCTGGTAGCCAGCTGCTGCGATCGCTGAGTCGTCTGCTGCCCCTTTTGCAATCACAGTCTCCTTTTGCAGTCGGTTATGCCGCACACAATTTCGATGCACTGCTCCGCCTCCTGACTTGAAACAGCCTGACATCAGGGCTGCCTCACGTGATGGCAAGCATGTCATGATTACTCTGGGAGCGCGTGCGGTAGGGCTAGAGCACGCACGCAAACAAGTCAAGGTGCTGAAGCGCGCTGAAACATCGATCAGTTACGAGCGCTTCGCTACAGGTCAACCGATACTACCGTTGCATCGGCAGCTAGGCGTCTCAAAACTCGTCTCCCAATCAAAGCCTCAAAAGCAAGCGGCAGCAACGAGTTTTGAGACAAACCGGCAGGATTCTTTCACTGAGTAGCTTTGCGAGCGAATCGGCCATCGCTGTTGAGACAGCCTTACAAGCAGCTTTAGCGAAAGCCCTACCCTACAAAGCTTTCACGCTGCCCTGTCTCAATATCCACCGTTTGTTTGATACTCCCAACTAGCACAAGCTTGCAGTGCCCTAGCAGGCAGCCCACTTTTTTTTCTACTTCTACTTCTATTCATCGGCTAGGATTGCGTTTAAGTCTTCTAGCAGTTTTTCTAGTTTCCGCTTTTTTTGAGGGGCATCCCATACTTTTGACTTTTTGATCCGTCGATAGGCATCCTCAAACTGATGCTTTAGAGAAGAGAGTTGCTGGTCTGTAGTCAATTGAGCAACGTGAATTTCTGCAATCCTCTCTTTGATCCGAGCTAAGGAAAAGTCCCGGGTGATCGCTTCATCTAAAATTTCCGTTCGTTGTGCTTCATCTTTAATCCGGGCGATCGCTTGAGCTTTGGTATATGCGATTAAGCCCTTGCGTAAAGCAAGTAGGATGTCGCTTGGCAGCTTTAGGAGAGGGAGCCGATTGCTAACAAAGGACTGCCACTCCATCAAAGCGATACCCCCAAAGACCTGCTGAATTGTGTTGGCCTCAGAGTTCCCCATAACGTTATGGGGAACTTTCCCTTTAGCTTCATCTAGCATGCGGTGGAGTAGCGAAATCACCTCGGACTCTGCTTTTTGGAGCTTGATGGCTAATAGTTGTAGGATGCCTTCGGTCTCTTCGACCGGATTTAGGTCTTCTCGTTGCAGGTTCTCAATCAAGGCAATTTGAAGGGCCTCACTGTCACTCATTTTGCGAACGACGATTGGAACTTCGGTTAGTCCGATTTCTGTGGCTGCCCGATAGCGGCGTTCCCCTGCAACCAATTCATAAGCCGATCCTTCTAGAGGGCGAACGAGTAATGGCTCTAGAATGCCGTGTTGCTTGATCGATTCAACCAAGCCTGCTAGCTTCTCAGGGTCGAAATAGCGGCGAGGCTGTTGTTTAGGCAGCTTGATTTTATCTAAGGAAAGGGATAGCGGACTGGGAGCAATCTCATCTTCCTCATTAAAGAGCGTGACATTTTTGAGCCGAGTGCGGCTAGTTGGGGGCTTTTTTATACTCATCTAGAGTTGCTCCATTGCCATAGCGATTTCATCAAAAACGGCAAGAACGGTTGAGTTTTTCTTAGGGGATAGAGCCAGCGGCTTACCATACTCGGATGCTTCTGCTATGGCTGTTGCACGGGGGATAGGAGTAAAGACTGTACCCAAGGAAGCTAGTTGCTCAGTGATCGCTTCCAACGTACGCTGGTCGAGAGCATTGCTGGGTGAGTACATAGTAGGGCAGAACCCAGCAAT
>DATNQS010000678.1:0-2188 GCA_036703925.1 Candidatus Sericytochromatia bacterium | reverse complement strand
CTTGTAGCTTGGGTTCAACGCCAGAAAGCCAACATTGAAAGAGGGACGCACCACCGCATCCAGATTGGGATCGCTCTCAACTTCCTTTTTTTGATCGGGGGCAAGGTCTACCGTGAAGTCGCTTTGTCCCGCTCGCAGTTGTGCTAACCGAGCCGCAGGGTCAGTCACAAAACGCACGACCAACTGATTGACTTTCGGTAAGCCCTTTTGCCAGTAGTTTGGATTCTTCTCCAGCACGATGCGATCGCCCGTGCGCCATTCTTTAAACACAAATGGTCCCGTTCCGATCGCCAGCGAACCCGGTGTACCGTAGCTGGCACCTGCTTTTTTGATCGCAGCCGGACTGGCAATGCCAAAATAACCAGAGGCAAGGGCGTTTGGGAACCCTGCAAACGGCTGTTTTAACTTAAACTGCACGGTTGCTGGATCAATCACAGTGACACTCTGCAACAGTGAGTTAGGGCTACCCTTAAACCCACCAAATAAGCCTGCCCAAATCTCGTAGCGTTTGCCAGCGTTGCGGTAGCCATTGGGATGTTGCGGGTCCCACCAGCGCTCCACGTTGAATTTCACAGCGTCTGCATCAAAGGCAGTGCCGTCATGGAAGGTTATCCCTTGGCGCAGTTTTAACGTCCAGGTTGTTGGATCAGTCGTACCCCATTCGGTTACTAGAGACGGTTTCAGGTCAGTCGTACCGGGTTTGAACGTGATGAGGCGATCGTAAATTTGATCCTGCACAATGATGGAGTTGCCATCAGTAATGTTGCCTGGCTCTAAATTGATCGGCTGCCCTTCGGAGCCATAGATCAGTGCGCTGCCTGGGGCGGTTGTTGAGCCAGTTGGCGTAACTGCTCGCTGCTGGTTGCTACTGGTGCAATTGGTCAGAGCGATCGCGCAAACAAACGCCACGGCTAGCCAGAGCGATCGCCACCGATAAAATGCCGCTTGTCGCATGAGTGCCGTTCCTCTTATTGGCCTGTCTGCCTTGCTTGCTTCACGAGATCAATCAGCGTGTGATGTGCATCCTCTGCATCTTGCAGTGTGTGATCAAACAAAATGCGGGTCGGTGTAGCAGTGCCATCCACTTGCGCCAGCAAATCCATGCCATGCGCGTCGATCGCGACCATCTCGGCAGCGGTTGCAGTGGTCGTCTTGCCAAACACTTTGGCGTACATCAGCACAGCCTCGGCATGGTCTTCGTTCATGTGGCGACAGATGCGATCGCTAATTTGCGGTGAAAATGATTCAGACATAGTGAAGGGCTCTCAGATTTTCGTGCGGATGAAGTATGCAGACGTGTTTTCAGTGGGCGTGCGGTAGAGAAAGAGTTCATTCCCATTGGGCAGGCTATAAATACGATAAACCGCTTCCATGATGGTCAACTGACGATCGCGTGGAATGCCACGATTTTCAGGGAAATAACCTCCCCGGTTAACAACGGTGTAGACATCAAGAATCGTTGCTGCATCGTTGACGATCGTTTGGAACGAACCGCTTGCGAAGTTGGGGTCTGTTTGCAAATCTGCCAGCCTACCGCCCGAAAGCGTCGTTGACCGTGTCGCTAGTTCTCTTACCTGATTCAGCAAAAGCACCCCACTGCGAGTTCTAGTCTGCGCGGTAACGGGTTGATGAAGACTGGTAGCAAGTGCCGCCGCGATCGCAAAACTGACTAGCCAACGAAATCGCATCATCGTTCAGCCCTCTCTGTCTGAGTAAGTGCTTGCGTCGATACCCTGGTTCGCTGGTTACTCAGTAATAACACTAGGGCACCGAAGCTCTTTTTAGTCAGTTTCTCCTGTCAGTGGCGTGATCGACAATACTTGCATCATAATCTGGCTAAGAGCCTAGCTAAAGGAAAGTCAGAAAAACTGCCCGAACTGGCAGCGAGGTGTGTGGTTAATAGTACGATTGAACCAAAATGGCGTTTGCCTAGGGGCTTTATGAGCTACGACGATCGCAACGAGCGCTATAAGGGTGGCTATTTACTCCAGAGCCTTGGCTGGATGCTGGCAGGGGGAATCGCAGTGACAGCGTTGAGCGTTGGCCTTGGGGGCTGGCGGCTCGGCGATCGTCTCCTAGCAAGCGTACATAATCTTTTTAACCGAGCGCAGCCTGCACCCAAAGTAGACGTGCAATCCGTTGTGATTCAGCAAGTGAGGGGTGTGAGTGAACTTACTACCGCGGTTTT
>DATNQS010000677.1:0-2795 GCA_036703925.1 Candidatus Sericytochromatia bacterium | reverse complement strand
CACACACGCTATTCGGAACAACTCTATGTGCTAGAAGGAGAGTTCACGATCTGGGCAGGTGAAAACAAGTTTGTAATCAGTGCTGGTAAAAGCTTTTTGATTTCTCCTTGCACACCACATGCGATCGGCGTATTCAGCGCTCAACCTGCTCGTGGATTAGTGATTGCTGCGCCCAGTAGCTTTGCTCGGCTAATTGCAGCAGTCGGCACACTTGATGAAACAACAGCACCGGATATGGCACTATTTGAACGTATTTCTGCCGAGATTGGTGACGAAATTTTGGGTCTACCCGGAGCCTTACCCGCAGCACAAGATGTAGGAATATAGCTTCTGCGCCTCAAGTGGATGTCAATCAAATAAAAATTGCAACTGAAATAGAATTTAACGAAATTTGGCAGCATTTACGCACTGCAATTGCTCACTTATCTACAGAGGTAGTTATGGAAACAGCAGATGTCATTGTGATTGGCAGTGGTCAGGGTGGAGTTCCACTCGCGGCTGACTTTGCCAAAGCAGAAAAGAACGTCGTTTTATTTGAGCGCGATGCCTTGGGTGGTAGTTGCATCAACTATGGCTGTACACCTTCTAAAGCCTTTTTAGCCGCTGCCCATGCCGCAGGTCGCGCTCGACTAGCTGCAAAGCTCGGCATACACGCGCAAGTTGAAGTCGATTTTCCAGCGGTGATGGAGCGAACGCGCAGCATTCGTAGCCAGTTTAATCAGGGCACTAAACGTCGATTAGACAGTTCCGGGGTTCGAGTTGTCTGTGCTGAAGCTGCTTTTACCGGAGAGCGAACAGTCAGCGGCGGTGGGGTGACGGTGCAGGCTCCGATCGTCGTCATTAACACAGGCACATCCTCTACCATTCCTGATATTCCTGGATTAGCGGGAACGCCCTATCTCACCAACCGAAATTTCTTTGATTTGCAGCAGATGCCACCCCGATTGCTCGTAGTCGGCGGGGGCTATATTGCCCTAGAGTTAGGGCAGGGAATGGCACGTCTAGGGAGCCAAACTAAATTGATTGTGCGGAGTGATCGCTTACTGGCTCAAGAAGAATCCGATGTCAGTGCTGTGCTTTTGGATGCATTCAAGCAAGACGGAATTGGACTGCATTTGAACACGATGGTTAAGGAGGTTGCTTATACCAACGGTGTGTTTACCCTAACGCTGGACAATGGTGAAGTAATGGATGGAGAAGCCTTGCTGATTGCAACTGGACGCAAACCAAATACTGGAGCATTAAATTCTGCGGTGACAGGCGTTGAATTAGATGCACAGGGTTTTATTAAAATCGATGATCAGTTTCAGACGACTTGCCCTGGGATTTATGCGATCGGAGACGTTGCCAAGCAACCTGCGTTTACCCATGTTTCCTGGGAGGACTACCGTCGCTTGAAAGCAATTCTGTGCTGCGAACAGCGAACCCGCAACGATCGCGTGTTAGGTTATGCAGTCTATACAGAGCCGCAAGTGGGTCGAGTGGGAATGACGCTAGAGCAGGCTCAGGAACAGAGTATTGCTGCCCGTGAAGTTACCCTACCAATGGCACATATCGCCCGTAGCATTGAGTGGGGGCACGATCTGGGTTTCTACCGCATGGTCATCGACACCCAGACGAATTTGATTTTAGGCGCAACGCTGGTCGGATACGAAGCGGCGGAACTGGTACATGTCTTTTTATCGCTAATGGAAGCGAAAGCAACGTGGCAACTCCTCGAACAATCAGTTCACATTCACCCAACCTACGGCGAGGCATTGCCTAGCCTGGCAAGACTGCTGATTGGAGAGGATATGCCAACCTGTCCTAATATGTAAGCGAGGAGCAACCCCTAACGACTAACTTGAATGTAGGCGAGCGCGCATATATTTCAGCTATGTATAAACATCGGTGGTGTTTTAGATCTGGTGTTTAGCTGGTCATGCTCTACAAAAGTGTGGGATAGGTAGCAATGTCATTCCAAGTCCAAGGAAGATCAGTTAACTCTGCTCGCTGTGCCGCTGTAGTTCTTAAGCATGAATGTTGCCAAATCCAGTTGAAGTAGCTAATGACCAGTCTTAGCCCTCTTTTATCACTCTGAGAAAAATCGACGAGCTTGCGTCATTTCAGCCCACGGAAAATCAAGCTTTCAACCCAGTTTGACAAAAGAGGGTTAGGGTGACTTTCGTCTGGTTCCACAACTTCCCGAACTTGTTTTGCCGTCGATGCCAACGTCCTGTCTGTTGGCGGATAATACCGTTGGTTCTCTCCAAGCGTTGCGTCAACACTTTGCTAATATAATGGTCAACGGTCTCTGGCAGCACACGCTGGTAGCCTTTCCAACCATCAGTATCCCATTCTTGGCAATCGGTTTTGCCTTCGGTATTGACGACTAACTCCTGCGCTAAAGAATCGGTGTGCTTGCCTACACGACCTGAGAGAATCAATCCACTTAGCTGGACTAAACTTAGAGCGATCCAGCAATCTCCAGCTTCGAGTTCATCAGGCAGACAGCGCTTCTGTTTTTTTCTACAAATGACCATAATTCATCAGCAGCAATAGCATCGGTATCAACAGCTTGCACTTGAGCATTATGTACCATTTGTGCTTTCTCGCTAGCTGCTTGAACAATGCTGGTTACTGTGTCGTAAGCTAAACCACTAATACGGCTAATGCCACGCAAGCTGCTTCCTTCTGCGTGAGATTGCAGCACAATCCGTATCTCTTCTTCACTCACTTGGCGACGATAGTAGAGCGTATCGAAAGTTTCGGTAAAAGTTTGGCTACATTTTGGGCAGAAGTAGCGTTGAGCGCCT
>DATNQS010000676.1:0-2218 GCA_036703925.1 Candidatus Sericytochromatia bacterium | reverse complement strand
TGTGGAGCCGTAAGCGCTGTTCAAGTCACTGATGACCGCAATCCGTACATCCCCGCGTACGGGGGCAAACAACCCTTTTGGCGCGATCGCAGTTTTGGCAGCAGCGATCGTTTGTCCATTTGGTGTAGTCGTAGGCGATGGCGCAGTCGTAGCTGCAAGAGACGGAGGACGACTGACAGTACCACTCGTCAGAGCCTTATGCGCTAACGTTGCAACACCAACCCCGCCGAGCAATCCACTTAAAACCAAAAACTGACGACGACTGAGACTCATAAATGCTTTGGCCAGAACTAGAGGCTAGGGATAAAGGCGAAAGGATCAAGCTGGAGGCTAAAGGCTGATCGCTAACTGCTAAGATTAACTCTGCTAAGGTAGCACCCGTAAGAATTTACCGCGTTTGAGTCTCTTTGTGCTGCCTGGGGAAGAAATTGTATGTCACAGGATCAGCCCGAATTGTCAGAGTCCAGCCAGCCTGAGCCGCTAGACGAATCTGAGCTGCTACAAGAATCTGGGTCACTAGACGGCTCTGAGCAACCAGAAGAACCTGACTTATCAGAAGCGACGACCGACTCACAACCAGACTCGCAACAGACGGAACCGTTAGCAGCGCCAGAGCAGCCCACTGTCACAAGAGACGACTTTGAACGTCCCGTGAGTCGATCGCGATCGACTGCCGCTAGAAGAACGCCGCCTGAAAAGGACGAAATTTTACCGGAAACGCTGGTACGGCTTTTGGGTGAGGCAGTTGTAGCCACGCTACCGCTACTGAAGCAACAGAGTATTAAGACGCTACGGGGCACGATCGACCTTTTAGAAACAGCCGTCGAGAGACTGGAAGCGGAACCCACACCACCCAAACGAAAGGCACCAGCGCCAGCGATATCTGAGAACGTTTTGCCCCCGTCCTCAAAGCCAAACACTGGCAAACTGGCACCAACTCTCTCGACTGGTGGGCTATGGGAGAAGTTCCAAATGGCTTGGCGATCGCTTTGGCGATCGTGGCGTAGCGTTCTGCGACCACTTCGCAAGCGTCTGCCTGTCTCCGTTAACCGCAATTTTTCTGATCCAGCGCTGACTGGCACGATCGCAGGGTTAATTGCAATCGTTGTCTGGACAACAGGTACGCTTTTCGATCGCCCACAGCCCACAGTGGTTTCCACACCTTCTACTCCGCCCCCTGTCGTAGCGGTTTCGCCATCGCCTACACCTGAGCCCACCCCTTCTCCTACACCAATTCCACCGCTGGTTCAGGCACCAGAAGCGCCAGAGCCGATTGAAATCAGTCCTGCACCAAGCAAACCGTTGCCGCCATCGCCACCGCTCAAATTAACGCCAGAACAAACGCTAATCGCCCGGATTCAGGATCAGGTTGCCGCCATCAGCAATCGGTACGCCAATGGTTTAGTGCAATCTGTGCAGGCAAATTTTCGCGGTAGCCGCCTCATTGTTAACATCAGCGATGACTGGTACAACTTGAGCCAAGCGCAGCAAGACAAATTAGCAGGCGAACTGCTGCGTCGATCGCAAGACTTAGACTTCCTTAAACTGGAGATGGTTGATGGAGCGGGAACGCTGCTTGCCCGAAGTCCGATCGTTGGAATCGAGATGATCATTTTGAAGCGGGCTACAGCACTAGAACAAGCAGCCTGAAAGTACGCCGCCCAAAGCCTAATGTACTTGATACAACAGTTAGCTGTCTGAAGTCTGGAGTGCGCGCTGATAAGCTTTCACTTGAAGATCTACGCCAGTAATTGCCGTACCAACCACAACGGCATACGCACCGCAATCCATTGCCTGCCGTGCCATCTGAGGTGAGGCGATGCCGCCTTCACAGATGATCGGTACGTCGATCGCGCTGACCATCTGTGCCAGCAGCTCAAAACCAGGAGGCGTTTGGTGTTGCGTGACAGCCGTATAGCCATATAGGGTTGTACCAACGATGTCGGCTCCAGCTTGAGCCGCTGCGATCGCCGCTTCTAGGGTATCCACATCTGCCATCACGGGTTTGCCTAACTCGCTGTGAATGCGAGCAATCAGTGATGCAACCGTTTCGCCATCTGGACGATCGCGCAGGGTAGCATCGATCGCAATAATGTCTGCACCTGCCTGGGCGATCGCCTCAGCATGACAAAACTGCGGCGTAATGTAGACATCAAAGCCAGGTCTTTGCTGCTTCCAAAGCCCAATGATGGGCGCGTTGCTTTGCTGACGGACTGCC
>DATNQS010000675.1:0-8357 GCA_036703925.1 Candidatus Sericytochromatia bacterium | reverse complement strand
CTTGCTTCCAGCGATTCCAACAAGTCAGACACTGTATCAGCATTGCATTCAACCGTTGCCTGATTGTTCGTCAGCTTTTGGAGCGGAGTTGGAATAAGAACTTTAATGGACATGGCGTGATTTTGAGTTTTGAGTTTTGAGTTGCAGGTTCTACAGATTAGCCTCAGCGATTAGCATTGCTCATGAACAACTAAGCGCTACGCACTTGCTTAAACAAGCACTTGCTGCCATTCCAAGCGCTCTAGCGTGTGTGAGCGTTCGAGTGCCCGCTCAAAGCTGTCTAGTTTGGGTTCGATCGTAAACGGTTCGCCGATGTAACCCTGCATCGCTTCTTGAGTTTTCAGACCATTGCCTGTGATGTAAACGACCGTCGTTTCATCAGGATCAATCTTGCCAGCTTCTACTAGCTTTTGCAGCACTGCTACAGTCGTACCGCCAGCGGTTTCGGTGAAGATACCTTCAGTTTCTGCTAATAGCTTGATGCCTGCAATAATTTCGGCATCAGTAACAGATTCAATATTGCCGTTGGTCTTGCGAGCAATGTCGAGCGCGTAAACCCCATCTGCTGGGTTGCCGATCGCCAGCGACTTAGCAATGGTGCTGGGCTTCACAGGTGTCACAAAGTCACGTCCCTCACGGTATGCCTGCGCGATCGGAGAGCAACCGTCTGCCTGCGCGCCACTAAAGCGAACGTGCTTATCAGCAACCAGTCCTACATCAACAAATTCTCGGAAGCCCTTGTAGATTTTCGTAAAGAGAGAACCTGATGCTAGCGGTGCCACAATATGGTCGGGCAACTGCCAGCCTAGTTGTTCTGCCACTTCATAACCCAGCGTTTTGGAGCCTTCAGAATAGTAAGGGCGCAGATTGATATTGACAAAGCCCCAACCATGCGTGTTAGCGACTTCAGAACAAAGGCGATTTACCTGATCGTAATTGCCTTGCACTGCCATCACAGTGGGACCGTAAATCAATGTGCCCATAACCTTACCAGCTTCCAGATCGGCAGGAATGAAGACGCAACAGTCTAAGCCTGCATGAGCCGCGATCGCCGCCGTAGAATTTGCCAGATTGCCAGTGCTAGCGCACGACACAGTCGAAAAACCTAACTCTTTTGCCCGCGTTAGCGCTACCGATACCACCCGATCCTTAAAGCTAAGGGTTGGCATATTCACTGCATCATTCTTGATGTACAGCTTATTCAAGCCGAGGCGACGTGCCAATCGTTTTGCCTGCACGAGCGGAGTCATCCCTGTACCCACGTCGATCGGCTGGTTGGTTTCAACAGGCAAAAAGGGTCGATAGCGCCAGATCGAATTCGGTCCTGCCTGAATCGTTTCGCGGGTCACTGTTTGACGTAGAGCATCGTAATCGTAGACAACTTCCAAGGGACCAAAGCAGAACTCGCAGACGTGCATGGCTTTGAGTTCGTACTCTTCGCCACACTCTCTACACTTGAGCGCACGACAGGTTGCAGCAGATTTGGTTTTTGGTTGAGTTGCCTGAGTCATAGTCAAAAGCTCTCGGTGATGGTGAAGGACACGATTAAAGACGAAGTTCGATGATGGTAACACGGGTAACAAAACCAGTCAAACATACCCGACTTTTTTTATCGGGTATAAGATTGGGCGGGCATTTCATCCATTTTTGTCGTGAATGTCGGTAGAAAAGTGACTACACAGCCTCAAACAAAGAACGTCATCTCCACTACAGATAAAGTTGGCACAGTCTGACAAGCTACTCGCAGCTTTAGTCTGCCAGTGATAACTGCTAGTTAGCTGCTTATAGGCAGTGCCAGGACAGTGGTATCAAGCACGATCGACTGTATTTATGCAGAAACGCAAGTGATGTATTGCAAAACACGTACTGTTCAAGGCGACCTTTGCAGCCTGAAACAATGACAAGAGCCTGAGTACAGGCATTCACTAGCGAATTAGTCCGAGAGAGGGATGGTCACTTTGTCAAACAGTTGTTATATTTTGTAATAACAAGTGGATGACTGGTTTTGGCTTTTGGAAAACCGTAAGCAGAAGCAGCGATCGCTAGAAACGTCCAACCGAAGCAATTCGCTCTTGGGCGGTCAAAACACACTCTCTCAACCTGGAGTCGAATATGAGCCAACCTGTTGACCTGTCTTTAGAGCAGCAATTCAGTATCCGTTCCTTTGAATCCCAAGTGCAGAACATGAGCCGTGAACAGGCTCAGGACTTCCTCGTTAAGCTCTACGAGCAAATGGTGATGCGTGAGAATATGTACAAGCATTTTCTTAAGCAACAATGGGGATTAGAATCGGGTCCTCAGTTCCAGTAACATTTTCTGCGCTGTGAACGACCTCTATCTCTTGCTTTTTTCAGGCTTAATGTAAGAAAGCTGGGGGTGCTGGGGCGTCAAGTGCAGTTTATGCAGTTTGTTTACTTACCACTACTGCTAATTTAGTTTGCTTGATCAACGTTTTACTCGTCTTTCCTAAGCGTTTATGTCAGACATGATCTCAAACAGACTTTTACCTTAAATGACTGGAAAACGCTGGCTGGCTTCGATCAGCGCGTATTGACCAGTATGAAAGCCTTTAGCTAAAGCCAATACCTTAGTAAAATCAACGCTTTGTTTTGTTCTGCAATGGTAGTTTAAGGACAGGTGAGCTGAAGAGCGCTTGCCAACTTAAAATGCCATGTTTCAGCGTTTAGTAATCTGTACAGATTTTTCGGACGGGCTGTTCCGCCTTGTAAACTTCGTGTCTAGTTTTGCAGAAGGTGGCGTAAAACAGCTTGTCTTCTTGCATAGTGTTCCGTATGTTGAGCGTAATAACGTTCCACGAATCAATGAGGAAGGAATTAAGCAGGCGCAGGAACGCTTGAGCATTGCGCTGAAAAACCTTCCTCCGGACATTGATGTGCAAGTGGAGGTCGAGTGCGGTAACCCGATTGACTTAATCTTAAAGGTAGTCAGTAAGTATGCAGCAGATTTGGTGCTTACTGGAACTCCAACCCGCAGCCTGCTGGCAGAGAAGTTCTTTGGTAGCACGACTGTCGCACTGGTACAACGGCTGACAGTGCCCTTGATGGTAATCCGTCCGCAGTTGATCGCAACCTACACAGCAGAAGAACTATCTTTGCGCTGCCGTCATCTGTGCCGCTACTTATTAGTGCCTTACCACGGAAGCTCAGCATCGAAGTATCTGGTGCAGCAGCTGAAACAAATCTCTCAGCCATTAATCGAATTACAGTTACACCTTTGTTGGGTTGTGGATGGGATACGGCGGCGCGACGTGCCCACCGACCATCAGCTTGCCAGCGCACGTAAAGAACTGGAGACCATCGCCGCCGAATTGAGGATGGGAGATATGATGATCGATCCGATCGAAGTTCGCGAAGGCGACCCGCTGACAGAAGTGTTGGCAGCAGCACAGGAAGCTGATGTCAGCGCGATCGTTACGTCCTCAAGCGTACCCAATAAGCTGTTGAGTTGGTCTGCACCACAATTTACAGATGAGCTGTTGCGTCGGAGTTGGCATCCAATTATCTACTTCCCACCGTCGCGTTAGTAGGGGCGTAACAGAGTGTCCTTACGTTTGATCAGAGCCGTGCTTAATGGAACACATCTCTGTAACCCCTTTAGGTCTGGCGCAACGCAGGGTTTGATAAGGCGTAGGGCTGCCGACTTAGAAGCGGTGGCAATACGACTGCCAGCCAGTAACGGCATAGGAAATAAGATTTACAACATTAGATCTGTGCGCTCTGACGTTTTGAGGGGTTGGGTCAACAATTAAAGAGATTTGTCTTCTGCATAGCTGTACTGGTCGAAGCCCACGCCCCACTCTCTACGCTCCATTCCTCACGCCCTGAAGCAGTCTTCCGCGTCCGTGATGAGGGGCAAAGCATTCCAGAGGAGCAACTAGAACGTATTTTTGAGCGATCCCCACAGGTCGATGCCTCCGATTCTCGTCCAGAAGGGGGCACGGGCTTAGGGTTAGCAATTTGCCGCAACATTATTGAGCAACACAACGGCAGGATTTGGGCTGAAAGCACTCTGGGCTGTGGCAGTACCTTTATGTTCGCCCTGCCTGTGCCCAGGTAAAGAAGAGTAAACATTTTACCTTCTACCACGTCCCCCAATGCCCTAGCTAGACCTGGTTGCAAACGCTGTGATTAGCAGTCCTTACCTAGACGAAGGACACCCTACAGCCTAAATTCGTTAGCTGCACCACAATTGCCTAGGAAAAGCTATATGCTCATTCCCAATCTCAGGTAGTGCAAACTCATGCCCACCAAACGAATCTTAATTATTGACGATGAAGAAACCATTCAGACCGTAGTGCAGTTTGGCATCCAGATGAGCGCAGGGTGGGACGTTTTGCTTGCAAGTTCGGGGGCGCAAGGCATTGCAATTGCCCAGACTGAGCAACCCGATGTCATTTTGTTGGATGTTGTGATGCCTGCTATGGACGGTCTGGCAACGTTCAAAGTGCTTCAATCTCATCTTGCAACAAAACACATTCCTGTGATCTTTTTAACGGCTAAGGTGCAAACAGCAGAAAAACATCAATTCAATACTTTGGGAAGCAGTGGTGTCATCACAAAACCGTTTAATGCACTGCATTTACCAGAGCAAATTGCCCGCATTCTCCATTGGTAGCGATCGCAATGAAAATTCTGCTGGTTGAAGATGATGATGTCCTGATCAAAGTGCTGACAAAGACACTGAAGGAACATCACTACATTATTGATGCTGTCAAAGATGGCGAGATGGGATGGACCTATGGGTCTACCTTTGAATACGACCTGATTGTGTTGGATGTCGTCTTGCCTAAGCTCGATGGCATTAGCTTATGCAAACGCTTTCGTGCTGAGGGCTATGTTACCCCTATTTTGCTGCTAACTTCCCAGGCAGCTAACTCTGCCAAGGTACAGGGTTTGGATGCAGGCGCAGATGATTATGTGGTGAAACCGTTTGATCAGGCTGAACTGGCAGCTCGAATGCGGGCCTTGCTGCGGCGGGGTAGCCCCAATCCCTTTCCGCTGCTGACGTGGGGTGATTTAATGCTGAACCCCAGCACGTGTGAAGTGAGTTATCGGGGGCAACGTCTTGACCTGACCACAAAGGAATATGAGTTGCTGGAACTGATGCTGAGAGATAGTCAGCACGTTTTTAGCTCAGACGAGTTGCTGGATCATCTGTGGTCGTCGGAAAAATTTCCGTCTGAGGCAACAGTGCGTTCCCATATTCGGCGGGTGCGGCACAAACTGGTGGCGATCGGTGCGCCCCAGGACTTTATTTCCACCTTACATGGACGCGGTTATTACTTGAAAGCACTTCAAACAGAGGTAGCCATGCCGACAGTAACCTCTCCACCCTTACGATCGCCCTCCCTAGACGCTTCTGAAACTAACCTCGATCCGCACGACAGTACACCCTCCTTACCCGCTAACGATCGCTCAACCGATGCCCAACAGCAATACCTTGCCTTTCTCAACGAAACCTGGACGACAACACAGCCCGACAGCCTCGACCAGGTAAGAGTTTTGCTCCATGCGATCGGAGACTTGCACGCCGACCAACTGACCCCACAACATCGGACTCAGGCGCAACAACTGGCGCACAAGCTGGCTGGCACTCTGGGCATCTTTGGCTTGCATAAGGCAGTTCATCTAGCACGCCAATTAGAGCATTGGTTGGGCGGTCAAGCCCCCTTACCCACCAATCAGGCACCGTTAATGAAAGGGCTGGTAACGGCTCTCCAGCAGGAAATTGAATCTACAAGCCAGATCCAACCGTCTCAAATCCCCAGTGGACAGTCACCGCTACTCTTACTCTTAAGCGATAATGAGCCGTTGAATCACGCGCTCCAGGCGATCGCTGCGAGCCGTGGTGTTCAGGTTGAGCTGGTGTCTCCACTCGCACTGGATACGACCTTGAGTGCGCTGGATGCCGCGATCGACGAGATTGGACAAGCGCCAGACGTCATCCTGTTGCACCTGTCCACAGATCGAGCGATGTACAGCCATCTAGGGCAGACGCAATCATCGTCCCTCTTGCAAATCTGCACCCAGCGATATCCAGCATTGCCGATCGTGGTCATGGGCGATCGCCAGGAGTGGCACAATCGACTAGAGGTGGCACGGCATGGCGGCAAGCTCTTTCTAGACATTGCAACACCACCAGAACAGGTGATTACTACGGTTATTGCTTTATTGACGCGAGCGAAACTGCCCACAAAGGTCATGGTTGTCGATGACGATCACCATTGGTTACGCACCTTGCCTACCTTGTTGAAACCGTGGGGTTTTAAAGTCACAACCCTGGCTGATCCGCAGCAATTTTGGACCGTCTTGCAAGCTGTTACCCCTGATGTTGTGGTTTTAGATGTCAATCTGCCTGAAATCAACGGCTTTGAACTGTGTCAGATGCTTCGCAGTGACCCTGACTGGCAACGATTACCTGTATTATTTCTAAGTGCGCTGACAGATGCCTCTAGCCAGCAGCAAGCCTTTACCGTTGGCGCAGATGACTACTTACATAAACCGCTGATGGGAGGGGAATTGGCAACTCGGATTCTGAATCGCTTACAGCGCGTGCAAGCCTATCAGGGTTAAGACCGCCATCGTATTGGCACCAGCCCCATGTCGCCAGGCGACAAATTATTGACGACGTATGCAAATAAAATTATTAACAATTTATGGAAGGGTCACTAAGAAGTCGCCAGCATCCTCTGATTTGCCATTTAGCAGACACCATTGAAAACGTTTGGCGGCAAAACCTTGATCTGTCGCCGTATAGCGTGCCAGAGGATTTGGGCTATATCGAGGGCAGTCTGGAAGGTGAACGCTTAACGATCGAAAACCATTGCTATCAAACGCCACAATTTCGCAAACTGCATTTAGAACTGGCGCAAGTAAGCAATGGCTTGGATATTCTCCACTGTGTCATGTTCCCCAAGCCGGAGTATGCGCTGCCGATCTTTGGCACCGATCTGGTAGGGACTCTCCGTGGTGGTATCAGTGCCGCGATCGCCGATCTGTCGCCCATCCGGAGCGATCGTACCCTGCCCGATCGCTACCAGCAGGAGTTAGCAGCGTTAACTAAACCCGAGTTTTCGCAGCCACGCGACCTGCCAGAGTGGGGCAAGATTTTTTCAGACTTTTGTCTGTTTGTGCGTCCGGCTGGCGCTCAAGAAGAGGATCAATTTCTCGATCGGGTACGTGCTTTCCTTACCCTCCACTGCCAGATTGCTAGCAGCGCAAGCCCCCTGACTGCCCCGCTCGATATTCATGACGTGCTGGTCGGGCAACAAAACTACTGCACGAAACAACAGCAAAACGATAAAACCCGTCGCGTGCTGGAAAAAGCCTTTGGCACCGAATGGGCCGATCGCTACATGAACACCATGCTTTTTGACTACGTAGCAGTTTGACAATCGACGGTTGGGTTCAAATCAGCACTCCGCACCGTACATTAGCGTTCCAAATTCGCCAACCAGCTTTCTAACGCTGGCAGATCGGAAAAATCCAACAACGCCTCACCCAAATCTTCTAGTTGAGCGATCGACAAAGTCTGAATCTGGTTCTGCGACGCTTGCGGCACTGCACCCAGGCGCCGGGTTAGCTGCCGCACAATCAAGTTAACCTCTGCTTGCAATCCCTGCTGCAATCCCTGCTGCAATCCTTCCTGCAATCCCTCTCGAAGAATTTCTTGATAGATGACAGATTCTTTCATGGTGGCGCTCCGAAAAAATTGGTGAATTTGTTCCCTATCAAAGACTAAGCCTGCAAGTAACTGGGCGCAGGTTGAGATAGTTTGCCGCAGACTGCTTGGCTCAATTATATTCACCTGTGCTGCCACTTGTTGCAAGAGAGCAGCAGGTGCGTCTGTCCGCGCAAGAACGGCTAAAGGCAGCAAACTGGGAACCTGTAATAGGGCAGTAGGTTCTTCTTCCCAGATCCGGATTACCCGGTAGCGGTGAGAGGTTCTGGTAGCCGTGAAGCGATCGATGAAGACGGCTTCTGAAGTAGTTGGTTTGAGGAAAATAACAACCTGTTCAATCTCACAATTGTACTGACGGTAAAGCCTCACCCAGTAGTCCAGCATTCTGATTGGTAGTGAGGGACTGGACTGTGGCAGCGTTTGAAATTCTAAATGCAAAATTTGGTTGCTTGCCTGCAAAAAGATGACTGAGTCCGCTCGAACTGGCTCAAGACTCAACTCAGTTTTGAGTATTTGAACATCCGTTGAAGCGGTGCCAAGCAGCCATTGAGCAAACGTTTCAGGATCTTGCTCAACGAGATATTTGAGTGTGTTGTCATATGCCATACAAAAAGTTAGAAAACGATCCATCTAGCCTCAGCGCGGTACTGGCACCT
>DATNQS010000674.1:0-9882 GCA_036703925.1 Candidatus Sericytochromatia bacterium | reverse complement strand
GACCACTGGATCAAGGTTCTCAACGTTAAAGTTGGCGATCGTCAGGTCGTTGGCGCTTCCAGCCAGGTTCGTGATTTCTTTTTGCAAAGGTGATGCCTGCACGATCGTCGGTGCCATGGAAACCAGGACTTCATAATTGCTGAAGTCATAGTTAACGACACCGACGATCGTGCTGAGTTGGGCACCTACGTTCACGTCAGGCAACACCAGGGCATTATTCAAGTCATCAATTTGAATGCGCTCAGGGTTGAAGTCACTGGCATTAATCAGGCTACCGCCGCGAGCTGTACGACTGGTGGCATTTGCGCCGTTATCTGCCAGCACCCAAATTTCCTGTGAAGTGCCAAACGTTGCCGTGGGTGAGGTCGCAAGCGGGTTGTTGATCTGCACCAGCATCCCTTCCAAACTTTCGTAGAAGTCGATGCCATCGGTAGCGGGGTCAAACACACCGCTGTTTTCCACGTTGCCTGTCACATCATCTTCGATCACGCTGGTAGCAATAGTGCGTCCACCATTGCCCAAGATCGTGGCAGTTGGCAGGGCATTGCCGCTCGACAGAACGTTGATGGTGGGGCTAGAAATTTGCGTAGTGGATAAGTTGGCGCTGGATGCACCACCAGGACGAAACTCACTGACAGTGCCGCTAACCTGAATAGCATCGCCAACCGTTACAGTCGGAGCCGATGAGGTAAAGACAAAAATGCCTTCTGAGGTCGCATCGCTGCTGTCGGGGTTGGGGTCTTGCAGGTAGAAGCCGTTTGTTTGCACAACCGTCACAATGCCAGAAACGCCCGTCACCGTTTGACCATTCAAGGGCGAGGTGTGGCTGGTTCCCTGAATGTCGCTAATCCGCACGGGGGGCGTAATTTCAAAGAGGGCAATGGTTTTGCTGACTTCGTTTGCCGTTGCCAGCAAGGGCGTGCCAGTGGGGCTATCGGCTGCTGAAACGAACGTCAGTCCTTCTGGTGCAACATCTTCGGGCGTGTTGACGTATTGCACAAAGACGGGCTTGTTGGGGTTGGTCACTTCATAGACGATGACATCACCCACCCGCTCTAGCCCAATAAAGGCATAGGTGCGGTTGTTGATGACACCGATCGCTACGCCTTCTGGTTCGGGTCCTTTGTTATCGCTGCGGGTATCAAACGTGGCAGTGGTGCCGTCGGAGTTAAAGAGCGTGGGCGCTTGAGTAGCTATAATCTGCTCTAGCTGGTCGCCGCTGTCAAACACAAGCGTACCGTTGGCATCGCGAATTGAGAACGATCGTGCCCCAATGGCTTCAAGCCGATCGAGGTCACCATCGCCATCTTTGTCGCTGGTGGTGCGTGAAACTGTGAGCCGTCCCAGGTTAGCGTTGTTCTGCAAGGTAGCAGCATTGGGGAATATGGTGGGGTCTAGCGTTGCTGCACCAACTCGCACTTCTTCAGCAAACCCTGTATAGTCGCGGGCATCGCCTTCGTTGGCGGTGATGTAGTAGGTTTGCCCGTTTGCTGTAAAGCTGGCGATCGCATCTGGCTGATACAGCCCAAACACAGGCTGCGTGCGAATGTTGATGCCACCATCGCGATCGCTGGCATCCAAGCCGTTGCTCTGATTAAATTCCACAATGCCTAGCTTGATTGTGCTCGGTACGGTTGCCCCAGCTAGCTGCCCATCGCTGACGGTGCTACCGCCAATCCCAAAGTCATTATCGTTAATGATTGCCAGGGTATTAGCGTTGATGAGTGCCAGTCCTTCCAGCTTTTCAATGCCCGTATAACCGAGAGCAGCCGCATTCGTGACCAGACGCTTGCTGACAGGCTGAAGGTTAGACGCAGCCAGTTCAGCGACACTGAGTTGCTCGATCGTTTTACCCGCTGGCAGACCAGTCAAATTGCTGGGGTTATTGATATTGGTAGCGCCCCTGAGGTCAATTTCATAAATCAGTTTGTTTGCGCTGGTGGTACTGCGGTCATCACGTTCCACCACCAGAAACTTGCCGTTGCCCAGTGAAACCGCATCGCCAAGCTTGTCAGTACGGGCACTGCCGCTACCAGCAAGGCTGTCGAGCAGATAGAGGTACTCGCCCGTGACCGTATTGGTAGTGATATCAAGTTCCACCACTCGCAGGTTGCGAGAATTGCGAGAGGTACTGTCGTTGGCTAGATCGGGGTTATCGATCGCACTTTGGATAAACGCATAAAGCTTATTGCCTTCCATGGCGATCGCTTCAAAGCCGCGGTTGGTGCGTCGTTGAGCGTAAACCTCTGGCAATACAGGAGTGCCAAATTCGCCACCTGACGTTGGCGTACCCTGAGGAATCAAGCGATCGAGTAACTGACCACTGCTAGAAAAGTGATAGATCGCTGGACGGTACTCATCAACCATCCAGAAACTGCCGTCAGCAGCAACAACAATGCCCTCAAAGTCTCCCCCTAGCGTGTCGTTGTTTAGCGGATTCCCAAACAGATCAACGGGCACCTCATCGCTATAGGCTGTTCCGGCGGTTCCCTGGAGATTGGGTAGACCCGTTAAGGGCGTACCATCTGCCCGTTTCAAGCCGATTTGCTCTGTAATGGCGAGTGCGCCTGTACTCTGGTTTAATTCAAACCGTACCAGTTGGGGCTGAAAGTCAGGGAGCGGGAAGGGTCGGTTGCTGCCGCTTGGTTCAGCGTTAGGACCACGATCGGTATGGGTGATGAACTTTAGATTGCCGTTAGCTGCGACTCCCTCAAAATAAAGCCCTGAGAACCCTCCTAATTGAATTTCTTGACCCGGTACGGTTTGGCTGGGGTTACTGGGATTGACCGTTGCTGTTGTTCCCAGAACAGGCAGGTTCGTAAACTCGTAAGTTGTTAAGGTCGGTAGTCCTTTGCTGAAGTCTTTGACTCCCAGCGGAATGATTTGGGTAATGGTGGCGCTGGCGATGTCCAGAATGGCGATCGCGTTGTTTTCTTGCAATGTCACCTGTGCGGTCAGTCCATCGGGTGCGATCGCGATGTATTCTGGCTCTACATCCTGAGCAACAGTTGACCCTGGACCTGTAATTCTGACACCAGAAGCCCTCAACGAATCAATCTGGCTATTGAAGCTGGTAAAAGAGGCATTCTTCACAGTGGCACTGGCAACACCGCCCGCTAAATCAATTACGCTCACTGACCCTTCTGGGTCAAAGGATGCCGCTTGACCGTAGCTATTCGGTTCGCCTTCATTAGCAACCAGAACCTTCGTGCCATCAGGAGTGAAGGTCAGCATATCAGGCAAAAAGCCGACCGCTACTGAGTTTAAAAACGTACTATCAGCAGCATTGTAGAAGCTGACTCGTCCCGTTTGCTGGGCATTGGTTGTTGCGTCCTGCACCGCATAGGCAACCGCGACTACCCCATTTTTAACCGCAACGCTATTGGGGATGATGTTGGTGCCTGTGGAAGCCGTAAAGCCGGGTGTCAAGGAGCCAGCTAAGGTCAGAACTCCGGTGCTGCTAACGCTGAGAATTTCAACCGTGGTGCCTGCAACAGTAAAGAGACGATCGCTCCCTGGGTCAAACGCTGGAATTTCGGCACCATTCGCGCTGGTGAAGCCACCCACTTTCTGTAGAATGCCGGCTTGTGAGGTGGAGTCATTATCCGCGATCGCAATGCTTTGAGAGACTGTACCAGCCAGCGTCATGCCTGCGGAGGGATTGCTCAGAGTCAGATTAGCGGTTTCAGTGCCTTCGGCGATCGCATCATCCACCACTGTGAACGTAACTGACCCAGTTGTCGCGCCATTGGGAATCGCGATCGTGCCAGAACTCAGGGTGTAGTCTTCAGTAGAGATGTCTGCTCCTGACACACCCAACGTGACCGTTTGATCACCTGTCACTGGGCTAGATGCCGTTGCTGTAACCGTGATTACTGTCTGCCCTGCTTCCGCTCCAGTGTTAGAACTGACTGCTAAGTTAACGGTTGGATTACCGCCATTGCCAGTACCAAGCGTGAAGGCATTAGTACTAAAGGGTACATCTGGAGCTGTCCCATCGATCCCTTGATCGCCTGTGCCATCCTGAGTTTGCCAGTTCGCAGCATTATTAATGAGAGACAGGTAAGCGCTGAAGCTAGTCTGTCCGCTGCGTAAGCCATTGTACGCACCAATATCGGCATCATCATCAACAGTGCTGAGATCAAGAGCCGTTGTGCCAACCGTCAGCCCTGTTCCCGTTAGAGAACCATTTGCGGTACTGAAGCCACCATTTGCCACAGCAGTTAGAAACGTGGTTGGTGTACCTGGCGAACCCTGATACACATAAAGCACCTCATCACCAGCCGCCAGCCCTCGGTTACTTCCACGTCCAGTAACAGGTGTGGTTACGGTTCCTGTGCTAGCTGCGATCGTACCAGCACCAATGTTGTCAATGCGGACGATCGTGCCTGCCGCGATCGGCGTAGTTGAAGTCCAGCTAAACGCCGACTCGTTTGTATCAACAAAGCTAGTGCCATTCCACTCGTTGTCCTCAAAGTAAATGGTTTCACCAGCCGGAATGTCTGTCAGCGACACAAAGGCTAAGTTGTCATTGCCGTCAGCATTGAAACCGACGATCGCAATACTGCCAGTACTAAGCGGCATCAGAAGATCTCCTAGTCATGTGTTGGGGTGTTGGTAATCAGAGAACGTGCAAAAGCGCAGAGACACAGGCATCAGGAGTTAAACGAACGGTTCATGCTGTTAGCAGCGATCGTGATCACTCGGATTGAGCATGGTAGGTGCCATAAAACAGGTAAACCGTGGGATAAAGGGAAATATGTAGGCGCAAAAAACGACCCTCAAATCGAGTTTGAGGGAATGCCAAACGGCTGAAAACGCTTAAACCTGTTTATAGAAAAAACATGATATTAAATTCTTCGTGCCACGAAGCCTTAAGGCAAAGCTCATGGTCAAGAACCTGAGAGTATCTACAAAGTTTGAGTAAGGCGTTGTACTCTTTTTGATTGCTCGCGTACGTACGTTCTTCGTTAAGAATGTAGCATCAGTACTAATGCGGAGCTATGTGATATGGAAGACATTCAATATCAAGATTGTGTAAAGTAATACAAATCTTTGCAGCAGAGGCTCGACTTCAGCCGTTAGCCATTGGCACTGCTCCTGCTGCCATCTGCATTAGCGATCGACTCTCATGCGTTTCAACGGTTGCAGGGTTCTGCCGCTGTTCTAATACCAATTTCCCTTTTACACGCCACAAAGCAAGATCCCCGCCTACGGCTTTCCCTTCATAAAGGAAATTTAGGAGGATCAAGAGGGGAAAGCTATAGCCAGCACTTTTTAGATCAATCTAAATCGCAGACATTTATGAGGGTATACAGCTAGCACGAACTAGCAGAGCAGTGCCCAACTCTCACCCCCGCCCCAATGTGAAAGCGAGTAGTATTTCGTAAACGCCTTGTCACTACGCAGTGGCACTACCGTAAGTTGATGTTACTCTGGTTGCTGAAGTTCGTTGAGATAGAGTAGGTCATCCTGGCTTAAGTAACTGGCTGTTTGCATAGCGTAGGCATAAGCAAACTGTTGCTCCCGCCGTCGTTGCTGTTGGGCTAACTGTTGCTCATGCCACTGCAAACCCAGCAAAAGCACGACCGAAAGCATAAATCCTGGCTCTTCCATCAAACTGAAAATCAAACCATTGATGGGCACATTCAGCAGGATGAATTTGGAAACAGTACCCTTGCTCAGTCTTCCCCATGCAATGTAACCAAGATAAAAATAAGTAAACAGACCTAGAAACCCCAGATCTCCCCAGATGCCTGCAAACCCCCAGAGCGGTGAGTAAATACTTGAATCTAAATAACTGGTTTGCGCCCAAGCGTCCCAACCGGCCACCTGACTGGCAGGATGAATGGTTGCACCCAGTGGTCCCAAAAGATTCCAGTAGTCTTTAAGCATCCATCCTCCCAATCGCCCAATTGTGTGACCAGGACCGAGACCAAACAGCCAATTAAAGGGTGATTGATAGAAGGTTGGGATGATGAGAAGCGGACGAATTTTCAATTGGGTGGCATCACCGTCAGGACCATAAATATCTCGATTGATCCAGGCTTTATACGCTTCAAATGCATCAACATTTTGGATGCACCACCAGAGGATAGGGAGGACTACAGCCGCAACAATCCCAAGCTTTATGACTAGCCCAACATTTTGCACGCGGCTCGCAATTAGCAGTAACCAGGCTGCCACGGCTACTAAAAGAACCTGTTTTGCGTCAGCTACCTGGATCTGTATAAATGTTGCAAGAACAACGGATACTCTGATCCACAAGGGAGCCGTCTTGGCAAGAAAAAAGAAGTATGTACAAAAGACCAGAGAAACGCTGGCAGATACAACGTGTCCTCCCCCAGTTAAATAGAAGACTCCTTGAACATTGTCTTCTAACGTCATCCGTGTGTGCTTAAGAATATTGGCACTAATAAGCACCTTTTGAGCAAGCGCTAAAAAGAGGTTGATAAAGCCAAAGCCTAAAAGCCAGCTTTTGAACCGCCTTAATTCTCTTGCTGAAAAAGAGATGCATAGGACAGTCACCAGTAAAATAAACGGTTCTGCCAATAGCAGAAAGTCTACAACAACGTTGATAGCTCCCGCACCATTCAAGATGGCGCTAGCTACGGTAATGCCGAACAGAAGCAGAAGTCCCCCCAGTAGAGCCTTGATGGTGGCGATCTGCTGGGAGTTTTTGACCCGCGTTTGTATAAGCACAATGCCACATGCCAGCGGAATGACTGCGAAGTGAACAAAATTAACAGCAGAAGGTGCTCCCATCGTGCTGAGGATGCGGGGAAAAAATGCCGTAGCGAATGCAATTAAGACTAGCGTCAGACCTTTAATATTTCCTGGCTGCTTGTGGTAAGTCTGTATGTCTGTGTTCATTGTTTGAGTTCCACTGACTATCTACTTAGAGCAGAAGCAGCTTGAGCTTGGGTGTAAATATCCATCAGCCTCTGATAGTTCTTCTCAGCCGTGTATTTTGCTTCAAACTCGATTCGCACTTCCTGCCGCATTTGAGCGATCGCAGTTGGATTGTCTAACAGCCAACAGACCTTTGCTGCCAAATCGTCTGCATTACCAGGCTGAAACAGCAAACCTGTGCGACCGGTGTCAACCAGTTCTGCGATCGCGCCAATATTGGCTGCAACAACTGGCGTTCCTTTGGCAAACGCTTCAATTGCCACCCGTCCAAACGTTTCATACCACTTTGAGGGAAACACAAGAAACATAGCATCTCCCATCAGAGCATGAACTTCTGCCATTGGTTTCCGACCCAGCCATTCTACTTGTGGCAATCGTTTTGTTGCGTCTATTACCTGATCTGCAAGCGGTCCATCCCCTACAATCTTAAGCGGTATGGGTTGCTCAAGTTTTTCCCATGCTGCCAGTAGAGTATCCAGCCCCTTCTCTACCGAAAGTCTTCCAACATAGAGAGCAAACCCTCCTTTTCCTTGCCCCATACCTGGATCAGAATGAACAAAGTTTGGTTTGACAACAATCTTTTCAGCAGGCAGACCTCCTTCAATAAACTTCTGCCGTGCAAACTCTGTCAAGGCAATATAGATATCCACCATTCTTGTCCAGGTTTGCAACGCTCGATGCACACTTAACATCGTGGCTGTCACTCCACTAGCGGCTCGGTTCTCTCGGTAACAAGCGTGTAAGACACCAGGCCAAGGAATCGATTTGCCCAAGCAGTCTTCACATACCTGCCCATTTCTAAAGAAGAGACCATTAGGGCACAGAAGGCGGTAATTGTGTAGAGTTTGAACGACTGGAACCCCTTCCGCTTTAGCCGCATAAAAGACTGATGGAGAAATCAAGGGGAAAAAATTGTGAATATGAACTGCACCGTATGATTCTGAGGCTAGTTGATGTTCAACAGCCTGGTACGACTGCTTTGACCAGATAGTTTTGGTAACAGTTTGAAATGCTCCCAACGTTGCTAGCTGATCGCTGCTTTCCTCATACACATCAACCTGGTGACCTCTTTCTTGTAGAAGCTTGACCTCATCCTCTTGACACTCATCCTCTCCACCGCGAATTTGATACCGATTATGCACACTTAAGATACGCACTGGTTCTTACCTTCTTGGAGAGTAACTTGTTCGTATAGCGCCGCCAGTTGTTCGCCTTTAGCCTGCCAACTGCGCGATCGACCTACCAACTTTTTACCGACCTCTCCCATACGTATCCGGAGTTCCGGCTCCTTCGCCAAGTGAACCATTGCCTTCGCCAAATCTTGTACTGCCTGCTCTGGAGATTGAGCCGGAATTTTAAAGCCTGTTTCTTCCGTTACCTGAGTTGCTGGTCCACCCAAATCCAAACAAATGACCGGACGACCTGCTCCCATTGCTTCGGTACAAACCAGGCCGCCGGAGTCATGCAGGCTAGGATGAACCAGCGCATGACACTCCGCTAACTTATCCAATGTTTCTTCGCGAGGTAATCTGCCCCAAAATTTGATTTGTCGGGCAATTCCTAAATCTTGTGCAAGTGCAGCAAGGCTATCCCCTTCGGGACCATCTCCTACGACCCAGTATTCTGCGTCAGGTAAGTTAGCTTCAGCGAATGCACGTATACCCAGGTGAAAACCTTTCCAATGCAATAATCGACCCATACTAATAAACCTAACTGGAGAATTATCCGGTGTCTTAAATTGAGCAAGCCGCGTAATCTCTTCATCTGTCAGACCTAAAGCAGAGGAAATTTGTACATTGTTTACACCCATTTTGTACAATCTCTTGGCCGTGTCTTCAGTGGTTGCTTGAACTACAGCACTCCGCCTAGCTGTAAGAGAGACAAATGGATCAAGTTCCCCTATGGAACGGAATAAGGCACGAGCAACTTCATAAGCTTTGGCACGCAAGCTAAAATCTTGCCAAAATGCTCCTGGTGCCGACTCTGCGCCTCCAACAGGTCCCCAAATAAAAGGAACTGGCAGTAAAGAAAGAAAACTGGGAGTTGAATATTTCACAAAGGTAACGTGATGAATCACATCAAACCCAATTTTCTGGTGAAGGCGACGAGCGACAAAATAGGCTTGAATCTGCCACAAGTAGTAATGGATTTGCATTGCTCCTGACTGTCCCCATCGCATACTGTCTTTCCAGAAGGGCAGGGTGAAGTACACAAAATGTAGATTCGGTACTGGATTGCGGGTTAACTCTGCCTCAATCGCTTCACCACTTTCATCTGGTCGAGTTAGCACCCAAACTTCGTGGTGTTTCGCAACTTCTTGCGCTATGTTCCACCCAACGCCTGGTTCCGATCCTTTCCCTGGTTCGCAGGAGTAGGCAGAGAGTAATACTTTCATACTGGTGCATCTTCCTCATAAAACCGTGGCAATATCAACAATCGGTAGAATGCACGTCATACAATTAAAGCTCAAACAGTTACAACTGCTTTCACAACAGATTTTGGAAGACGTTCATATGCTTGAGCAATTTGCTCGGCCACGATTTCCCAAGTGAATGCTTTTGCTCTGGTTAATCCTCGTTGCACGAAGTCTTGATATCGCTCTGAGTCATGACGCAACTGAAGGATGGCAGCGGCCAGCTCATCAACATTGGTTGGATTAATCAAGACCCCTGCATCCTCAACAACTTCAGGCATGGCTGACACGTTTGAAGTAATCACAGGTGTGCCGCATGCCATTGATTCTAAAAGGGTCATACCAAATCCTTCATGTAAAGAAGGAGCAATTAGAATATCTGCGGCATTATAAATTTCGACCAGAGTTGATTTGTCAGGGTTGCCCAAATAGTCAACAACCTGCTCAAGCCCCTGATTCTGAATCCATTGTTGCTGTTCTGTTGTGAAGTCTGCTCCAACCTTTAAAAGTTTGACGGCAACCCCTTTTTGGTGAAGTTGAGTAATACTATCCAGAAT
>DATNQS010000673.1:0-4901 GCA_036703925.1 Candidatus Sericytochromatia bacterium | reverse complement strand
AACCGATGATGGTTGTTATCCAGACGCTGTAGCTGTACAAGCTGCGATGTGGTCTGAGGTGACTTGAACGTACGAATGCCGCTTAACAGCTCTTGAGCATAAAGGCTGACAGCGGCAGTTAAACTTTCAAAAAACTCGCGTCCGCCGGACAACGGTTTTTCTTCCCCTGCCAGATGAAACTCGGCGTTTGTCAGCTTGGATATAAGAGGACGTGCTTCTGTTTGGTTGGCGACAACCATGTCGCCCCATCCTTCCAGCACCAGAGTGCAATTAGGCAAATTATATTGACGCTGAATACTCATGCCACTTCTCCATCAAACAGGCTTGCCCAAAAGCGCTGCATCCCGTGGGTGCCCGTGCAAAAGAGCAGTTGAGTCAGCAGATTGAGCGCCAGTTCATCCAATTTTTCGTCGGAGTTATAGGCAGCCACGATCGCCCGTTTGGGGTTCATGCGCGATCGAAAATGGGCGCGAAACCGCTCCAGATACTCACTAAGCCGAAAGTGGTGTTCCATAGAGAGCTGCTTATCGCTAAGTTGTTGGTATGCCAGCAAGAGCTGCCGAATGAGCACCGTCAGCCGCCGTGCCAGATAGCAACCCACCATTACTAAGGCTTTTGCTTCTGTCAGGGTTAGGGGACGACGTTGGCTGTAGCGCCGCAGCGGGTTGGTACTACGTAACCGCCATAGCGACACGCGATTTTTGATAATACCTTGAAGCTCCAACTCATTTGCCACTATCAGAATTGCTTCTGACCCGCTCAAGTCTAGCGCTTCGATCGCCAGCAGCAGCAAATCAATCTCTAGCCTGGCACGTCTGGGGCAGGCTTCATCCGCGAGCGCTGGGGTTGGCAGGCTCTCAAGAATCAAAGGCGTTGCGGGCGGACTATTTAACTGCATTACACTCACGGAAACATCCATTCCAACTGGCTTAGGTAGTGAACTGAACGCAGCCGTCGACGCTGGCACTGGCTCAACGCAGCAACGCTGGTTCTAGCACTCATGCACGTTCTGATTTTTACTTGTCTGGCTTAATATCCAGCCATATCTTAGCGAAATCAGGATCGTCAAAGCGAACAACCGAACAACCGACAGGGTTTTGGAGGAGTGCGATCGCGCTCTAAAGCGTCATTGCACCATCCAGACCATGCGATCTTATAGTGTACGCTTTCCCCGCCTTTTGATACATCACGCTTGAGATTTGTCGAAAGTTCCCGAACAGAGGTAGGGGGATGGGGGAGAAAGGATAAGGGCTAAAGGATGAAGGATAAAGAAAATCTGAAGTTCACTACTCACTTTTCGACGAGCGATCAACTGACTTTGGCATGAGCATTCAGACAAATGACCCTTGTACCAAAATGCTCTCCTTCACCATTTCACCCCTTCACCTTCTAACTACTAACGCCATTCATCGGCAGCTCAACAATAAACGTGGTCAGCCCTGCCTGACTTGTGACCTGGATGCTGCCCCCTAGCGTTTCAACGAGTTTCTTTGTTAAGGCAAGCCCTAGCCCTGTACCGCCGTGCTTCCAGGGATCGTTGTTGGGGATGCGGTAGAACTTTTCAAAGACGCGATCGCGATCGCTGGCGGCAATTTCAATGCCCGTATTGCTGATCTCAAAACGCACTTTCGTTGGCTCTACGGCAACGACGATAGCAATCTGCCCATGAGCAGGCGTGTACTTACAGGCATTGCTAAGTAGCTCTGTAATAATGCGCTCCAAGTAGGATTGGTCTGTGGCCAGGGGAGCAAGTGTTGTCGGAATAACGACTTTCAGGTGTTGTTGTTGACTGTTGATGCGCTCGTTAAAGGGTTTGACAATGTTTGGTAGCCAGCTTTGGAGGGACAGTGCTGTTAGAAAGAGCGGTTCTGTAGCCATTTCCAAACGGGAGAGGTCAAGCAGGTCATTGATGAGCTTAATTTCGCGCTGGCACTCACTATTCAAAATTTGAAAATACCGTGGCAGCGAACCTGCATCAGCATCCAGAAGCTTGTCACGACGCAGCACGATTTCTAACATCTGCGCTGCCATTTTGATGTTTGCCATCGGCGTTCGCAGTTCGTGAGAGACGGTGCTGAGAAAGTCGTCTTTGAGGCGATTGAGCTTTTCTAACGCTTCGACCTGCGCCTGTGCTGCTTGATAGAGACGCGCTTGCCGCAGGGCGATCGCGCATTGATTTGCCACCTGCTGCACCAGCCGAATATCTTGCTCGGCAAAGATACGCTCACCATTGCTGACTAGCCAGAGATCGCCTAACACACCCTGATCATCCAAAATGGGACAGGCAAACATTGCCGCCTTGCCCCGCTCTAAGTTTGGCAGGAGCGAACAAAACTGAAAGTACTGTCCCTGCAAGAGCTGACCGTACCCTTCCTTGAAGTTGTCCATCTCCACGATCCGTCCCTGAATGGGAGCTACGGACGTAGTGCACTCATAGCGAACAGTAGACGTGCGCTGCGTCAAATCGTAGAGGGCAGCATTGCAGCTTCTGACCTTAATCGCGCCTGCTAATTCCCGTACGGCTGTTTGCAAGATTTGGTCTTCGTCGAGACTATCGCGGACGCGATCGGCAATGCGTTTTAACGTTGCTTCAAAATTAAACGCCAGTTGCAGTTGAGCCGTACGGGTCTGTACCTGTTGCTCTAGTTCAGCATTGAGGCGCTGCACTTCTTGATATAGCTCTGATTGCTGGATGGCAATACTAACCTGGGCAGCTAACTGTTTGAGCAAATCTATTTCCCAGGTCTGCCAGTGGCGGGGTTCGCTACAGTGGTGAGCAATGAGCAGTCCCCACAGTTCATCGTTCTGCAAGATTGGCACCACCAACTCAGCACTCACTTGAAAGTCGGCGAGCATTTCGACGTAGCAGGACGGCTGGTGGTACTCGGCACGGACATTGGAGACAGCACGCGTGTGCCCACTTCGGTATTTGTAGACATGCGATTTTGCAAAGCAGGGATCTGCAATATTTTCACCCTGAATTGATTTCCAGTCAGTACCGACCGATTCTACGAGGACGATACCACTCCCGTCAGATTCAAAACGAAAAAATAGGACTCGATCGGTCTGCAACAAGCGTCGAACCTCTGTCACAGTCGTCTTCAACACATGAGACAGGTCAAGGTGTTGGCGGATTTTTTGCACGATCGCGGCGATTAAGCGCTCTCGTTCTGTCTGCTGCCAAAACGCTTCTTCAGCCTGTTGCCGCTGCGTAATATCGGTAGTGGTGCCAACGTAACCGTTTAGCGTGCCATCTGAGTCATAGTTGGCTAACACCTGCACGAAGACCCAAACGGTGCTATTTGAGCGCTGAAAGCGGTAGCGCGACTGAAAGCACTCCAATGGTACACTCTGCTTTGCCTGCTGCCATTCTGAAGCGACCCGTTCGCGATCGTAAGGGTGAATGGCTTGCAGCCAATCAGAGCCACGGGCTGCTGCTGCTGTGATGCCCGCAATTTCACACCAGCGCTGGTTAACATACGTCGTTTGTCCCTCCCCCGTAGTACGAAAAATACCTACAGGCGAAACGTGACCCAGCAAACTGAGCCACTCCTCACTAGGTTTCAGAGGCGTAGCAGTGTGAGCCATGCGAGACTCTAAATCAGTTGGGTTAGGCTCTCTATCATTCAAAGTCTGTACATTCAAGTCTGATATGGTACGCAATCAATGAGTCCGCTGATACCGTTGGGTATCCGTTACGTTACCTAAGGTGCCCTAAATTATTTTCTTTAATTCGTTCTTTGTTGTTTGTACCTTAGATAGCTGTCTCATCACCGAATGAAGTTTGCGTTATTCTCTGCCGAAGCTTTCTTAATCAACACTGTCTAGAGGTAGATGCTCATTGATAGGTCTAAAGCTAGCCCTGGGCCTAAAGACAAAGGTCAAGTGCTAGTAAAGCGCCGCAGAAGTGAGAGAATAGGGCAAAGTCAGCGTGGGGCGATCGCTGCCCTTGCTGCCTACAAAGACGGCTAAGGGGAATTGGACTGATGCTTAAACGAATGTTAGCGATACTTCTGGTGGTAGTTAGCCTTAGCTTGCAAGGATGCGTGACACCAACTGCTGGCTTAAATATCTATACAGATACTATAGATGGTTACAAGTTCCTCTATCCTAATGGTTGGTTACCAGTCAGCGTTACAAGCGGACCGGATGTAGTGTTTCATGACATTGTGGAGCAAACCGAGAACATAAGCGTTGTCATCAACTCGGTAACTGATAAGAAGACGTTAGCTGATTTGGGTAGCCCTGGTGAAGTGGGTTATCAATTGGGCAAAACCGCGATCGCTCCGCCTAATTCTGGGCGCAAAGCCGAATTAGTGAATGCCGAAGCCCGCACCGTTGGCACCAAACTCTATTATCTGCTGGAATACGCTGTTAAAGTGGGCGATCGCGAACGCCATAACCTGGCAAGCGTGGCAATCAGCCGAGGCAAACTCTACACTTTTAATGCCTCTACGCCAGAAGCCCGCTGGGCTAAAATGCAGCCGTTGTTGGAACGGACGGTCAAATCGTTCTCAGTCGATTAATTTGAGAGGGCAGAAGGTAAAAGGCAAAGCTAAAAGCTGACTGCTGAAAGCCCTCAAAACTCAAAACGCCCTTCATCCCTCTCCCTCATCCCTTCTTCAATGGGCGTACCACAGTTTATTCTTGCATCTGCGTCTTCGGCACGGTTACGGCTGTTGCAAAGCGTTGGCATTGAGCCGATCGTGTGTCCTAGTGCGTTTGATGAGTCTCAAGTGCAACTGTCTGATCCCGCAGCGCTGGTGCAAGCGTTAGCGCTCAGCAAAGCAACCACTGTTGCGACCCAGCTCGATCGTCATGCCTCGGTCGATCGCCTGGTTTTAGGGTGTGATTCTGTACTGGCAGTGAATGGCGAGATTCACGGTAAACCCGCTGATACC
>DATNQS010000672.1:0-8658 GCA_036703925.1 Candidatus Sericytochromatia bacterium | reverse complement strand
ATTGAATCGTCTCCAAACAACCGCTTTTTGGCTGGTCAGCGCGGGGGCTGCTATGGTGGCACTCCATTTAACTTTGTTGGGTCGCAGTAGTAATCCAGCCTTATCACAGGAGCTATTTTCGACCTGTCTGCTGTTGTGGGGGGTGGTTGGTCTTTTGCTCTGGGAGCGACGACACGCACTGGTCTTGCAGAGCGGGGCGATCGGGGGGGCGATCGGGGGTGGCTTCTTGCTAGGACTGCTGCTGCTCAGTTCCACCTTGCCCGAATCTGGCTCCTTTATGCGAGCGTTTCCTCTGATGACAGTCTTGGGGCTAGGGCTGCTTGCTTCTGGCATTCACGCGCTTTACCAGTATTGGAAAGAGCTGTTCCTTTTTGCCTTGCTAACGCTCAATCCACTGCTTGAACTAGGATTGGAACTGCTGAATCTGCCTAAGCTAACGGCTCAGGCGGCCACATTTATGCTCTGGTATACAGGGTTTGATGTGCGTCGCGAGGGACTATCATTACTGCTGCCGACGGGTCGCGTGGATGTCTATGGCGCGTGCTCTGGCATTCAGAGTATGTTGCAGATGCTCTATATTTCAGTGCTGTTCGTCTTGCTCTTTGCACTGCGATCGCGTGTGCAGCAATTCCTCACAGTCAGCTTGGCGGTCTTGATTGGTTTTCTGGTTAATGCTGCACGAGTGGGTCTGATGGCAGTGCTGGTAGCATTCTCACAAAAAGATGCCTTTGATTACTGGCACACGGGCAATGGTTCACTCATTTTCGCGGCGATCGCGGTGGCGCTGTTTGGCGGCTTTTGCTGGTTTGCCTTCCTGCGTACAACGCCCTCCGTGACCGATACGGGCAATTCTTCCAATGGCTAATCTCTGGCAACCCCTTCGCCTGTCAATACTCGTGTTAACTTGCAGCGGTGCTTTGTACGTCATGGGCAAAGCGGCTCTCATACCGAAGGCAACCAACACACAGCCGTCTTACAGCCTGCCCATCAGTGTGCCGTTGACCCATTGGCAACTGTTACCAAGCAAGCCCCTTGAGCCGATTGCAGAGTCGATCGCCAGCCGAGAGTATCAGTATCGTCGCAACGCACAGTCTCTCACTATGGCGCTACGCTACATGACGAGCGATGGTGATGTGAATCGCTTTCTCTTTGTTTTCACTCCGATTCGGCAGGATAATGCTCGGCTGGTCGTGAAATATCAGCCAGGTATTGGGTTTTATGGTGTGTTACCGCACCAGGGACGCGCCTATCTGAGTGCTTGCATCAGTCCACGTGGCGAAAGTACAGTCACAGCCCAACAGTTTGTGCAAAATCATCGCACCCATGACCTTACGTTCGATCGCCTCTTGCCCTGGCTTTTGGGGCAGCAGCCGTTGCTCGATCGCCGCTGCCTCTGGACGCTGATGTCTGTACCGCTGACCGCAAAGGCTAGCTCTGCTGAGTTAGACACCGCCTACAAAACATTAGAAAATGCCTGGTTTGACTGGTATCGTTGGTGGCAACCCAACTTTCCACCGCTTTAGAACCCCATATATAGCCGTCCTAAATCAGTTGTGAGATTGAGAGGCTTTGTGAGAAAGGATTACACTGGAATCCTTTCTCACAATCCAGATAGGATCGCTATATGTTAAAAAGCCGTCTCCACGGCCGCTAATGGCAGTATTAAAGCATCGACATTCAGTGTTTTTTACAGGACGATGACGAAGGCTGGTTTACTGCCAAAATCTGCATTATGTTATTTGAGAAATCAGCTTCATGACTGAATCGACGACTGACAATCGCTCTATTTATCGCTTTCGTTGGATTGGTTACGGGCTGCTTGGCTACGCGCTGATGGATCTGATCCAGGTTCTGTATCCTCCCAAGTTCACGAATCCTGCCTGGGAGGTGCAAACGCTCGGTGCGCTGATTGAGCGCGTGATTGTACCGCTGCTGGGCATGACGCTCGTGTTTTTTGGTGAATATTACGATCGCACTCAGCTCGAAAAAATTCTGCTGAAGGTACTGTCGTGGCTTTGTCTAGTGCTGGCGATCGTCTGTTTACTGGTGATTCCGCTGGGCGTTCTTGGCACAGCCCGTCTTGACTTTCAGACTGATCAGCAGGTGAACCAACAAACAGAACAGCAGCTCTCTCAGTTCAAGAAAGTTGAAGGGCAACTGAGCCAAAGCAGTACGAGCGATATTCGAGCACTAGCCACAAAGGCAGGCATTCCGATCGATCCAACTAAAGATCCTCAGGTGCTCAAAGCGGATATCTTGTCACGGTTAACGGCGGCACGGTCTAGAGTGCAGTCTCAGATTGATGCAAATCGCGCTGCCCAGAAGCAGACTCTTTTTAAGAACGCGATCAAATGGAATCTTGGTGCCTTACTTGCCAGTTGCCTCTTTTTCATTCTGTGGAAAAGCACTGATTGGGCACGGTGAGACGGAAATAAGCCAGCAGGAAGGTGAAACTGGCAGGCTGTACTTTAAGCGTGTGGGTTGTCTTTGGGTTTACAGCAAAAGGATGAAGGATGAATGGAAGCTCTTGCTCAAAGGAAGTTCAAGGTTTATGTCTGTCCTGACCTTCTCTGCGACTGCTATAGATCTTCCCATCGCTGATTACAGCCTAATCAAACCAATAAAAAAGGGACAAATAAATGTCCCTTTTTTGCTTTGCAACTATGCCAGCACTAAGCTCTCACTGCAACCTTAGTCTGGGCTTCTTTTGCGGTCAAACGCTCATAGGTCGCCCGCATTTTAAGACCGGTCAAGACCTGGAACAAGCCTGTGCCATTGGCAGAGCCAGGATACTCGCGGTGATGCAGCAACAGTTCGGTTAGCTCCCCCTCGTATTTGGCAGAGGTTTTGCTGAGGTGTTGCTCAATGTAGACCACTTCCTCAAGCTTGTCGAACTGCCCATCGACTTCGAGAACCGAAACACCGTGCCCGTAGTAAACATCTGGTCCGTAATGCATCCGAATGCCGGGATAGGAGCAGGTCAGCTTGCGTCCGCAGGGAACCCAGTCGATCGTTGAACCTTCGTCGAACAAATAAGCTGGCTCAAATCCTTCCACGCCATCGCGCTGGATCATCTGCACTCGTAATACTTTACGTTCTTTATCGTCCTTGATCAGTTGGGTGGGCAAGACCTGAATCACCACATCCGCAAATTCTTTTTGTGGATCGATGTAAGCCGTAAAATCGGGACGACGGGAGTTGATCGCGGCTAGCACGTCTTCGTAGGTATGACCCCGCTCCGACATATCGCGCTGAATCTTCCAGGCAATCTTTACTTCGTCACTGATATCAAGGTAAACGCTAAAGTCTAGCAAGCCACGTACGCGCTCGTCGTACAGCGGATGTAACCCTTCAACGACAATGATGTGGTTGGGTTCCACCTTTTCGGGCGGGTCAATCAAGCCTGTCTCATGGTTGTAGATGGGCTTGTCAATCGTTTCACCGTGCTTGAGCGCTTTGATCTGCTCATACATCAGGTCAAAATTATTGGCTCGTGGATCGAGTGCGGTGATTCCAGTTTCTTTGCGCTGCTTCCGGTCCAGACTGTGGTAGTCGTCCAGGCAGATTACTGTCACGAAATCTTCCCCGAACAGATCGGTTAATCGGCGCAGAAAGGTGGATTTACCGCACCCGGAGTCTCCGGCAACGCCGATCAGAACCACGCGGTCTGGCTTACTGGTCATAGGTTTCCTCTAAGCGAAAAGATTCTACTAACTGTGTCTTGAGTTAAGCTGCATTGGCGGTAAACTGACGAGCGCACCCTTGGAAATTACTTTTGAAAAGCAATAATTCATGCCGGATGCTGTCGATCGCCTACTATAAAATTCTCACACAACGTGACTCAGATGCAGAGTAATCAGAAAAGCAATAAGATTACATCTAGCCTTAGCAGACTCTGAGCTAGTCGGGTAAGTATTTAATACTACCGCTATTATCATCCTACCAAAAACGGGATCATCACTACAAGGCTTCGTCTGAATTGATTTTTCGCTCAAGGCAGTGCGTTGATGACGATCGCAGAGTACTCTCGCTTAAGCTTGGTTGGTCGCTGGTCGTTCGCTATCATAGTGCTGCTAGTTTACTGAAGCAACACGGTCGCCCCGATCACCTCGTCGATCGGTTGCATTTATCTGGTGCGTTGATTAACGCTACTTCACGGAAGCGCCCCCGCCTGCGACCAAGATGGGGCACAATAAAAAGTTAGATTTGGCAAGTAGATTTGGTTCTGAGAGAGCAAGCAAAATGTACAATTTGAGCGCGGTGGGCGGCACTGCCAAGACAGCCTTTGGTAGCCGTATGTATCGATACGAGGTAGTGGGGCTGCGGCAGAATAGTGAAACCGATCGCACCAATTACTCCATTCGTCAAAGCGGCAGCACATTTATTAACGTGCCTTACAGCCGTATGAACGAAGTGATGCAGCAAATCACTCGGCTAGGTGGCAAGATTGTCAGTATTCAGCCTTTGTCTGCTGATTCTAAAATCAATGGAAACGTTACCCCAGAACAGAAAGAAACTGCGATAAAAGTAGAAGCTGGAGAGGGTAACCAACCAGGAGCCAAGAAAGAGCCTATGACTCAAGCTAAGGCTAAGACAGATATTCCCGTGAATATCTATCGTCCCAACAGCCCCTTTGTCGGACGGGTGGTTTCAAACGAACCCCTTGTTAAAGAAGGCGGCATTGGTATTTGCCAGCACGTTAAGTTTGATATCTCTGCGGGAGATTTACGTTATCTGGAAGGTCAAAGTATTGGGATTATTCCTCCTGGTACAGACAAGAACGGGAAGCCTGAAAAGTTGCGGCTCTACTCGATCGCCTCTACCCGGCATGGTGACGACGTGGATGACAAAACCGTGTCTCTCTGCGTGCGGCAGCTTGAATATCAGAATCCTGAGACCAAGGAGATGGTTTATGGCGTTTGCTCCACGCACATTTGCAACCTGAAGCCCGGTGACGAGATCAAAATCACTGGACCGACAGGTAAGGAAATGCTGTTACCTGATGACCCTGAAAGCAAAATCATCATGATGGCGACCGGCACAGGCATTGCACCCTTCCGTGCTTACCTGTGGCGTATGTTCAAAGACAAGGAACGGGAAGCGAATCCTGATTACCAGTTCAAGGGGCTAGCGTGGCTAGTTTTCGGTGTGGCGACAACACCCAACGTGCTGTATCGGGAAGAACTGGAAGAAATTCAGGCAAAATACCCTGATAACTTCCGTGTTACCTATGCCATCAGCCGCGAGCAGAAAAATCCCGAAGGCGGCCGAATGTACATCCAGCATCGTGTGGCAGAACACGCTGAAGAGATTTACAAGCTGCTTCAAGAAGACAAGACTCACGTCTATATCTGCGGCTTGAAAGGCATGGAAGATGGTATTGACGCTGCTCTTTCAGTCGAAGCTACGAAAGCAGGCAGAGAATGGAAGGAGTATCAGCGGGAACTGAAGAAAGCGGGTCGTTGGCACGTAGAAACGTACTAAGCAGCCTCGCTTTACACGATCGAAACGATTGCTTTCTAGCAACCAGACAACTCATAAGGGTTGTCTGGTTTTTTATTGAAGTGATGCTTTAACCGCTCACGCCAATAGTTAATCGCTAACTAGCGATCGCTCAGGCAGTGCAGCATTCACAAATTAGAAGAGGTTAGTCGGGCTTTAGCTTTCTGGAGTCGCTTTCTGATTTTTGCTTCTGGTTGAAAGACCATCCAGAGGACAATGCCGATCGTTGATGTGGTGGTAAGCACTAGCATAAGCAGGCCTGCCCACAGGGTGCGCTCGCGCACTTTAATGTTGCTAGTGGCATTGAGTCATTAGCAGTCAATAGCGGCAGGGCTGAGGACGGTCATTGTAGCAAGTGTTGCTGAAGCGATCGCTGCATAACATCAACTGGAACGGTTTGCTGTAGCCAGATTGCCAACGCGGCTGCACCTTGCTGGACAAGCATTTCCAGTCCATCGATTGTCGTTGCGCCCCGATCGCGCGCTTGCTGCAAAAACAGGGTTGGACTGGGGTTATAGATCAGGTCATAGGCGATGGCATGGGGCGCTAGGCAGTCAATTACGGGTGGGCTAAGGGGCGATCGTTCAGCCTGTGGCGACATCCCGATCGGAGTCGTATTGACCAGTAAGCCCGCGTGCAGTAGAAGGCTTGGCAACGCATCCCACGTGTGGACTTGTACCTTTATAGCTAGTGGTGAACCAACCCAACTCGATAAGAACGCAGCTAACTTCTCCGGATCACGCCCTACCACATGAATCGCAGCACAGCCTAGTTGGGCACAGCCTGCAACGACTGCTCTGGCAGCGCCACCATTGCCCAAAACGACGGCTACTGCTTGGCTCCAATCGCGCTCCAAGCGTTTCAGCGGGTGCAAAAAGCCCTCAACATCTGTATTGGTGCCGCTCCAACCGCTTTCAGTATGCCAAACGGTGTTGACTGCACCGATTGCCTGCGCGATCGCCGTTATCTCTGTCAGCAAGGGCATGATGGCTTGCTTGTGAGGAATGGTGACATTAAACCCCTGTAGACCAATGGCTGCAAAACCATCCAGCGCTGTCTTGAGATGCCCTGGCTGAACAAGGAACGGTAGATAAGCGTAGTCCAAGCCAAGATGAGCAATCGCCGCATTGTGCATGAGGGGCGACAGAGAATGGGCGATTGGCGCACCGATGACACCGAGCAGTTTAGTTTTGCCAGTAACCACAGGGTAGGAGGAATAGGGAGTGGGGTGTGGGGTAAGACGACTTACTCTAGGGCGATGGATTCGGTGGTAGTGGATTCAGCAGCAGTGGATTCAGCGGCGGTGATAGCGTCTGTTGGCTCTGTTGCTAATGGTTCGGGTGTATTGCGAATACGACGGATGGGCAGATTAGCGATGAGGGCAGTGGTGCGATCGCTATTTTCAAGCGAAAATTCCATCCCGTCGGTATCAAGCTCCACGTAACGAGAGACGACCTCTAGAATTTCCTTACGCATTGCTTCTAGTGCCTGCGGCGGAATATCAGTACGATCGTGCGCCAACACTAGCCTGAGGCGATCTTTCACTTGGCTACGGCTGTTGTCACTGGGGCGAGCAAACAGGCGTTCGAGCAGTTCAATCAGCATGGAGCAAGGTGAGGGGTAGAATGGGGCGTGAGGGCATAAGGGCGGTCGAGAGACGAAAGCACGGGAGGCAGGAAGTTTTGAGTTTGTTCAGTTTTCAACTTTTAGCCTTCAGCCTTTGGCCTTCAGCCTTCTCTAGACTCCTCACCCTCCTAAAAGAGCTTTTTGTTCAGCGCTTTGCGGATCTTGGTGAAGAACCCATCATTATTGACGCTCAAATCGAGAAATGGGACTTTTTCGCCCTCAAGTCGGCGGGCAATGTTGTCGAAGGCGCTACCAGCGAGAGATGGGGTTTCTGACAACACGAGCGGTTCGCCTTTGTTTGTAGAAACGATCACGCGCTCATCGTCAGGTACAACACCAATCAGGGGGATAGCCAGGATCTCCTGCACATCCTCGACAGACATCATGTCGTTTGCCTGCACCATAGCGGGGCGAATACGGTTAACGACAAGCTGAATTTTCTTGATATTGTTCGCTTCTAGCAAACCGACGACGCGATCGGCATCACGCACTGCTGCAATTTCGGGTGTGGTGACAATAACGGCTTCTCTGGCAGCGGCGATCGCGTTCTGAAAGCCCATTTCAATCCCTGCGGGACAATCCACAAACACATACTGATAGCTCTGTGCCAGCGCCATCACCAATTGCTTCATTTGATCAGGGTTGACTGCATCCTTTGTACGATTTTGCGCGGCTGGCAGCAACACCAAATTTGGCTGTCGCTTATCTTTTACCAGCGCCTGCTCCAGACGGCACTGCCCAGCAATCACATCAACTGCTGTGTAAACAACGCGGTTTTCTAAGCCCAGCAGTAAATCCAGGTTACGAAGACCAAAATCGGCATCCACTACAGCAACCTTTCGACCACGCCGGGCTAGCGTCATGCTCAGGTTAGCAGTGGTTGTGGTCTTACCCACCCCTCCCTTGCCAGATGTAACAACAATAATGCGACTCATGAACTCAGCGGTAAATAACGAAGGGACAACAAGCTGACGGCTAGAGATGCTTAGACTGTAAACGTTGAACGGTAAATGCTAACCAGCTCTGATTTTGATCACTTACCTGACTGAAATGCTGCTAGCCCAAAGGCAAACTCTACTGTTTAAATTGCTTAGTTCCAGGTGCTTTAACTATACCGAAACTGGCTGTTTTTACATTCTGTACCTGATGTTCAAACAACAGTATCAGAAAAAGCCTTTACACATGTTAGGAAGAGAAGATTTTAGTTTAAAGGGGGCAGAAGGCAGAGGGTAGAAGAAAATCAACTCAAAACTCATCCCTCATCCCTCATCCCTCTCCTCATTCCTTCCCGCCGCGGTGAAAATCAACGGCTCTGGCGATGCGGATGGTGCGTTCTGGCGTGACGTAAGCGACTTCAGGGTAGTACTGAGCAGGGGGCGTTTCGGGTGGTCTAGCGACAAAATCAGCGATGCGAAGTTGGGTGGGTTCCATTTGCATTGCCATAATCAGGCAGCGGTTATTGCCTCTAGCGCCTGCATGAGCCACGCCGCGCAAGCGACCCCAAACCAGAATATCGCCGTCTGCCACAAC
>DATNQS010000671.1:0-2958 GCA_036703925.1 Candidatus Sericytochromatia bacterium | reverse complement strand
GCAATATCACAGAGGCAAAAAGAGCTTGTAGAAAGGTTACCGATCTTCATAGCGTTACTCTGTGTAAACCATCACAAAAAAGGAGCGTGAACAAGTTCTATGCATTGAAGCGATGCCATTGTGAAGGCAGAACGGTTGACTGAAGCCCTGCACTTAAGAGTGCTCAAAGTTGCCATCTGCACAGCTTATTTAAAAAGATTGATCGCACCTCTTATGCACGGTCGCGCTGTTTAACGGGTTGCGCTAAAAGGTTGGCTGGTAGTGTGCTTAGGACTCGCTGAAAGGGAGCTGTACTGCCCAATCCTTTCGCCAAAATGAGTGCGCCTTGAATTTGCAAAATGGCATCTTCAGCGCGCTGTCGGGCGATCGCTGCCTCCACGCCTGCCTCGACTGCAACGCCTGCCAGAGAATCGATCCATCCATTCAGCGCCTGTTGAATTTGGGCTTGAAACAACCCCTTGGCTTCACCCAGTGCCAACATTGCCAGCAAACAGGCTTGCTGACCGTGATTGTAGTAAGCATCTACGCTACGAGCCATTGTCTGGAGCCGTTCAGAGGGATCGCCCTCGCTGCGTAGCGGTGCCAGCATTCCCGTTTCCAGCTTGTGCCAGAGATAGTCCAACACGGCTGCTGCCATTTCTTCTTTCCCACCAGGAAAATGGTGATACAGGCTCGCTTTGCCCAATCCCGTTGCGCTTGACAACCGCGCCAGCGTTGCCCCTTCGTAACCATATTGGCGAAAAACCTCAATCAGGCGGGCAACAGCATCCTCTCTCAACATTGATTCAGCTTCATTGCAACTATTGACAGTATACCGAACGATCAGTACAGTGATCATGTACCGAACGATTGGTATAGGCAAGAAGTACAAAGCAACCGCTGTTGGACGATCGCTCTATGCTGAAACTGTACGATTTTTTGCTGTCTGGCAACTGCTATAAAGTGCGGCTGCTGCTGTCTTTATTGGGGTTAGAGTACGAGTCGATCGCCGTTAATTTGAAAGCAGGTGAACACAAGCAACCACCGTTCTTAGAGTTAAATCCGTTTGGACAAGTCCCTGCTTTAACGGATGGAGCGGTCGTGCTGCGCGACTCGCAGGCAATTTTGGTTTACATCGCGCGTCGCTATGGGGGAACAGATTGGCTTCCCGAAGACGCAGCGGGGTTAGGCAACGTGATGCAGTGGCTCTCAACTGCGTCGAAAGAGATTGCCAACACCGTGGCGACAGTAAGGTTGCACTATTTATTTGGTACAACGATCGATTTAGCAAACCTGGAGAAACAGTCGTATGCGCTGCTGGAAGTAATTGATCATCACCTGGCAACCCGGCAATGGCTGGCAAGCGATCGTAGGGCGATCGCAGACATCGCCTGTTTTCCCTACATTGGGCTAGCCGCCGATGGCAAGCTTTCGCTAGACGCATATCCCCATATCGTGGCTTGGGTCGATCGGATCAAGCAACTGCCAGGTTATGTGGGGATGCCTGGTTTGTAGTTTGGCGTTGGCAGTCGGTGGCGTTGTGCAATGGATTCATTCCATGCGAAGGAGTTTCTCATGGCAGCCTTTCATTCTGGGGAACAGTCGGTGCAGCTAAGGGTCGGTGTGCGGGCAGAAGCCGATCGCTTGGGTCATCTGCTGAACGCTACGATTAAGCCCGCTGCTCAGACATTTTTGCAGAGCCAGTCATGGGCGATCGCCAGCAGTATTGATACCAATGGTCACGTGTGGGCATCACCACTGACAGGTGCACCGGGCTTTGTGCAGCCCCTTACAGACCAAAGCATCCAGATTAACGCTGTGCCGATCGCGGGTGATCCGCTGTGTGCCGCGTTGCAGTCTGGTAACGAGTTGGGGTTGCTGGTCATTGATTTAGCCACTCGACGACGCTTGAGGCTCAACGGCACCATTGCCATACAGCCCGATGGAGCAATCCATCTCCACACCAAGCAGGTGTATTTCAACTGCCCTCAATACATTCAACTGCGTCATCCAGAGGCTCCAGCGATCGCTCAAGTGGGTCTGAGAGAGGCGATCGTCAGTCCAGCACTATCAACCTCTCAGCAGCAATGGCTTGCCCAGGTCGATACCTTTTTCATTGCCAGTAGCCATCCTGATGGTGCTGATGTGTCCCATCGCGGGGGTAATCCGGGCTTTGTTCAGGTGTTAAAGGCGAACAAGTTGGTGTTTCCAGACTACGCTGGCAACAATATGTTCAACACATTGGGCAATCTGTTTCAGCAACCGCAGGCAGGTTTGTTATTCATTGATTTTGAGCGGGGCAACACGCTGCAATTGACTGGCACCGCTCAGATTGTATGGGACTCCGAAGCCCTTGCAGCTTTTGCAGGTGCCCAACGGCTCATTGAGTTCGAACTTAGTCAGGCGATCGCGACCACCAACGCCATGCCACACCGATGGCGCTTTGTCGAATATTCACCGTATAACCCGCTTTAGTATGGAACCCAACGTGGAAACAAAACCACCTCTACCACCGTTCACCTTAGAAACTGCCAAAGCAAAAGTGCAGGCAGCCGAAGATGCGTGGAATACACGTGACCCCAAGCGCGTGGCAGGTGCCTACACGCCGGATTCGCAATGGCGTAATCGCTCAGAATTTTTAAGCGGTCGTGAGGAAATCGCCCTCTTTTTGCAGCGTAAATGGGACAAAGAATTGGACTATCGCTTGAAGAAAGAACTCTGGAGTTTCACCGAAAACCGCATCTCTGTGCGCTTTGAATATGAGTGGCACGATGAAGCGGGTCAATGGTATCGGTCTCACGGCAACGAGCAATGGGAATTTGCTGACAACGGCTTAATGCAGCGCCGCGAAGCAAGTATTAACGATGTACTGATTCAAGAATCAGAACGCAAGTTTCGCTGGGAACGGACGTGAAATAGCGGTCAGCCGTCAGTAGTAAAGTTGACTGACTATCAGCGGTTAAGCCTATGTTCACCGCT
>DATNQS010000670.1:0-6407 GCA_036703925.1 Candidatus Sericytochromatia bacterium | reverse complement strand
ATCGCCGTTTGCATCGGTACACCAACAACAGCCGCAAAGCCTCCCAGCGCTGCAATCAGCAGTAGCGTAGGTATTAGACGCGTAACAGAGAGAGAAATACCAAACAACGAAGCTGCCATGCCCAACGAACCAACCAAACTCAGTTGTGTATGGGGAAACCGCTGACCAAACTGTCCGATAAATGTTGCTCCGATCGCCATACCAACGCCACCCATTGCCAGCAAAAAGCCAAACTGAGAAGACTTGATTTCTGGTGTTACCTCTGCCAACCGTACCGACAGGACTGCCAGTGCTGCAAAAACCGAGAATAGAATGACTAGTTGAATCAACGCACTCCGCACGCGACCTTGCTCTGCCAAAAAGCGCAAGCCATCACGGATGTCCTGCCAAACATGGGGTGTTTCAGCAGCGATCCCCTCATCCGCAGAGTTGGTTGCTAAACGGCTTTTCTCGCCAGTCCTTAGCCACAGCAAGATGACACCCGCGATCGTGTAACCACTTGCAACAACCAGTTCCTTACCTAACCCGATCGCCGTCCAGCCAAGCTTGCTGATAAGCGTATCTGCCAGCGCTAACAGCGGTTCACCGACAGCAAAACCAATGATTACCGATGCCATCATGGTGGTGGTATAAAGCGAGTTGGCAGACAGCAGATGCCGTCGCTCCACTACTAGCGGCAACGTTGATTGCTCGGCGGGCGCGAAGAATTGGGTCAGCGTTGAAACCAAAAACGTGATGCCAAGCAGGACACAGAAGCCGACGGGTAAGCCTGCCAGTGGCGACCAACCTTTCGATAGCCAGAGCAGCGGCGGTAACGCAAAAACTAAGCCGCCACGCAGGAGATTGGTCAGCACCAGCACCGTTTTCTTTGACCAGCGATCGACAAAGACGCCCGCGATCGAGCCGAATAGCACTGCTGGGATAGTAAACGCAATCATAATCGACGATACCCAGCCGCTAATCGATTGATCGTCGCTCTGAAAACGACTGGCAATCAGGGCAATCATCAGTACCAGATAAACCTTGTCTGCCAGTTGCGAAAAAACCTGACCACTCCACAAGGTTAAAAAATTACGGTTCTTCAAAACAGGGAAAAAGCCCTGCTCTGGCTCCGGTGCTTGATGATTCGTTGGGGTACTGTCTAGCGATTCAAATACACTCGCTGACCCATGACCATTCCCATTATTCTGTGGCTCCAATGCTGGTAAAGGCATTGTTTCAGTGTCTGCTGGCTGCCACGGCTCTTGCCCTAGTCGGCGCTGCGGCGATCGATCGTCTGCCACTCTGTCCTCTGCCGCTTTAAAGATATCCTCTGCCAATCTGGGTTTGCCAGCGTCTTGGCTGGTTAGGGGTGACATAGAATCATCCGACGAATCATTTGACGAAGCCAACGCTCGATCGCCTAGCAAGGCATCAAGATCTACCTTACGTGACTCGTGGTTGATCATGTCACCTGAATTTGTTGAGTTCAAAGACAACATCAGCGTTGCTTGTAGGTCAGAGCTGGACAATCGCATCATAACTTGAAGAGGTGCTTGAAGGACTTAGGCAGGATTGGCAGTGGCAAAACAGGCATCAATGAGGCTAGCAGAGCGGATCGGGCGATCGAGGTAATACTGAGCATAGGAGCGCAAGACGTGCTCAACGGACTGCCATAGTGGGTCGAGCGTTCCGTAAGACTCTCCTGCCATCTGCATCTGAGCCAGCAATGCTTCTGGTTCAGGCAACGTTGCTTCAGCGAGATGCTGCATAAGCATCAGTTCCGGGGCACTCAAACGACGATGTAAGCTGGCGATCGCTTGTGACGGCTGGTAGACCTTGACTGGACGACTTGTAACGGCGGTAGTGTCAGACATAGCGTGTGGCTCCCCCACTTGCGGCACCCTTACAGCCGCAGCTTCGGCAACCTGATGGCGACGCGGTGCTGGTTTAAGAAGCAATTGCTCGAGTACTGCCAGCGTCACGGTACCGCCAGCCGGAATGCTGAAACCAACGCGCCAGTTGCAATCGGTCAAGTCAGGCGGTAGCGCTGCTCGGGTCATGCAGCAGAGATGCACCTGGGGCGCAACACCTGCTAAGACCAGCAGTTGAAAGACTGCATGAGTCAAATGAGCCAACACCTGTGATGCGGGCGATCGCTCCAACCGTGCCAGATGTTCGTTGAACAGATAAAACAATTCTTCTTGCGGCTGCTCACTCAATGCCTGATGCAGACACAGTTCGGCAAGGTACTGGCTGGCAATCAGTTTCCTTAAATCCTGCCCTAAGCGCGGATAGGACTCCAGCGTCTCTGCTTGAGTAATCTTGTCGAGCGATCGTCCCTTCGCAAACATCAGCTCGTTGACCACAAACAGTTCACTCCGTCCACCCATTCGCGAGTTGTGTTTGCGTGACCCCATGGCGATCGCCCGTACTAAGCCAAACTCGCGCGTCAAGATCGTTAGCAACCGATCGGACTCACCCATAGGCATACTTTTGAGATTGATTCCAGTCGCTTTATAAGTACGGCTCATGCAGGCGGTGATGCAATGGGGGTGTGAGAAGCAGAAGCAAAGGCGGGAGGAAAGAAAGGGATTTTGTCTTGAAAAATCTCTAGGCTGGATCTTGACTTGCCACTCCTGAATCTAACAGTTAACAGCTTTATGCCGTTTCTGCCCTCTATCTTTTAAGCTAAAGTACGTCCGCCTTTTCTTTTTTAGCGTATCGCTTTACCTTCGCGCTGTCTGATTAATTCGGGACCCTGTGATGTGCCGAGTCGAGTTGCTCCAGCCATGATTAACTCTAACGCTTGTTCTACCGTGCGGATGCCCCCAGACGCTTTAATCCCCACCCGGTCTTTAGTCAGTTCTTGCAGTAAGCGGACATCGGCAACCGTTGCCCCACCGTATAAGCCTGTGCTGGTTTTTAAGTAAGCAACACCCGCCTCCATGCAAACTTCAGCCGCCGATCGTTTTTCGGCATCAGTCAGTAACGCGGTTTCCAAAATTGCTTTAACTGTCTGCCCAGTCGCTTCATGAATTTCGGCGATTTCGCGATGCACAGCATCCATATTGCCTGCCTTCAGCCAACCGATATTGATCACTACATCCAACTCGGTCGCCCCGTTTTCTACTGCCTCTTGCGCTTCATAGAGCTTCACGGCTGAGGTGGTGGCACCGTAAGGAAACCCAATAACGGTACACACGTTGGGTCGTTTGCCATGTAGTAAAGCGGCGGCTTGCCTCACATAGGCAGGATGAACGCAAACAGCCGCAAAGTTAAATTGGTCTGCTTGCTCACACCACTGCTCGACTTGCTCTAGTGTCGCGGTCGGATGTAGCAACGTGTGATCAATAAAAGGAGCAAGGTCAATTGACCCACTTGATCGCTCGGTCATGGGTATCTCCTGAAAGGTATGGCTGCTACTGAACCTGGATGATCTCACGAACTATTTGACTGTAAGCAAGCTCAAGCCAATGAGTGTTGTAATGCTCAGTGAGCCAACCAGAAACATGAGCGATCGCCCGATCGGCACATTCAAAATGTAAAAAGTGGGGTAAAGCAGACGCGCGACCACATAGGCGATCGCTGCCCAACCTGCTAAAGCGGACTGTTGCCCGGTGGCGTATGCCATCAATGCCGCCGCTGCAAACAGCACAAAAGACTCAAACGCATTTTCGTGTGCCCAAGTCGCTCGTTGAGCATAGGCTGGCAGCTTGTCAAAAAGAGCACGAGGCTGTGCCATATCGTAACCAGCTTGAAGCCGACCGTAAGCGACGACAAGAAAGGGTAAGTATACCAATACAGCCGCCGTAGCAATGGCATACAGCAGCATTGCTGGAGTGGAAAGCGGCAAGGGTGGCAATGACATGGTGGCGCGTTTTGAGATTGGCTGCTGTTTTAGTTTAGTCGTGTTGGTTGGCAGATGGACGATTCTAGCGGTGATCGCGTTCGCATCATGCTTCCTCTTTTAAGGCTTCTCATGCTTCCCGATTGCCCAGACTTCGCTTATTTCTTGAGATTAATGTTGCTTATTGGGTGCATTGAGTAAAATCTAACTAGAGAAGAGTTCATGCACCTGGGAGTGGTATGAAAAGGCACCAGCAGCACCGATCAAAACCACCGCAATCACCAACACCTGCCCGATCGAGCCAACCGAACCGTCAAACGTCAGCAATAACCGTTGCTCTGAGTCGGTTTCTGTGGACTCGCCCCTTAGCTGTTTTGGGGGGCGCTTGGGTTGCTATGGTTGTGATTTCTCTTGTTGCAGTCAGCGGCTTGCTGAGTCCTGATTCATCCAATGAGAAAAGAACTACAGAAACTGCGATCGTAAGAACGATGGCTAAAGCGCCTCAGAGAGAGCAGCAAAGTCGTTTGCCGCTGTGGCTATTTGGAGCGATCGCCATGAGTTGTGCGGCTGGTTCCATGCTCGTCGCAAAACAGGCAACGCGCCCACCGCGTCCCCAGGCTCGCTCCCTCAAACTAAAGCCAAAGCACCTCACGCCCTATCCTGCTCCAAGTGCGTTAGAGGAGATTCCTGCGCCAGAGCCAATGGAACCCTCTATACCGACCCCATTATCCCCGCCTGCCCCTGTCCCAACGCCTTCTTTTGTACTGGAGCCACGTCGTAACCACACAGTTGGAGCTACTCCTTCTGTAACCTTGATGCAGCTTGCTCAAATGCAGTTGAATCAAACTAAGCAAGCTAAGGCAGCACCTGCGGCTGGGCAGCCAACGGTTGCGCCAGTTAAGGTTGCGCCAGTTAAGGTTGCATCGGTTACAGTTGTCCCGCCCGAAGAAAAGTCTCCTCTCGACTGGGGGGAAGCTAGCCTTGCCGATCAGTTGAATTTACGTAAACGGCGATCGGTTTCTTTTTCTTTACGCACCTGAAGCCATCAAAGTCATTAAAAGCGACAAAAATCGAATAGGGTGATCGCTAGATCTCGCAAGCCTTGGGGAGCTTAAGCGCCCTCGGTGAGTGATATTGCCCTATTTACTGCTATAACCCACTGCTAACGCAAAGTAGCAATGGGTTAGAGCTAGTAGCTTGAGAATTGCTTAAAACGGAGAAGGGGGGATTCGAACCCCCGATCGCTTTCGCGATGCTCGATTTCAAGTCGAGTGCATTCGACCACTCTGCCACCTCTCCGCGAGGTCGGTTCAGTACGTCGTCTATCTTAACCTGTTATGACGACTTAATGGACAGCGTGCATCAATACAGGTGCTTTAAGCATGTGTAGGGGTAATCCAACTTAGCGCCCAAACGCCCTACTCCCGCCACAGGGCAATGCCACCCAGCAAGCCAGAAATGTTTGGTACGATCTTGACGTTTTGAGGCAGGGTAAAGTTAATAAATTTTGCGTTACCGCCGCCGAGATAGAGCGTGTCGTAATTAAACAGATGCTCTAGAGACGCGATCGCTTTTTCCACGCGATCGTTCCATTTTTTCTTACCAGCTTCTTCGAGTGCAGCGTTGCCCAATTGTTGTTCGTAGGTGTTTCCCTTCCGAAACTCGTGGTGTCCTGGCTCCAGATTAGGCACTAGCTTGCCATCAAGAAAAAGCGCCCCACCGAGTCCTGTGCCAAACGTCAGTACAAGCTCTACACCCTTCCCAGCGATTGATCCTAACCCTTGCATATCCGCATCGTTAATGACGCGCACAGGCTTCTCTAGCTGCTGAGAGAGCGCACTTTCTAAATCAAAACCAATCCATTCAGCGTCAACATTGGCAGCCGTTTTAGTTACACCTGCTTTGACAACACCAGGAAAACCCACGGAGACGCGATCGTATTCCTTGCCCTTAGCTAACCCAACGATGGCAGCAATTACTGCGTCTGGTTTGGCAGGCTGGGGCGTTTCAACGCGATCGCGCTCTGTGACGGGGTTGCCTTCCTCGTCCAACACCATTACTTTGATACCGCTGCCACCAATGTCAACAGCAAGCGTTTGAATCAGTTTGTTGTTTGCCATGCCAGATATGAAGTGGGTTTGCAACTAACTAATGCGTTGGTGGGTGTGCTGACAACGGAAGTAGCGAACATCCGTAGCATGACGATCGTAAGTACAGCGATTAGTCAAACCAGCCCACATCTCGGTTAAAGGAGTTAAGCGGATGTGCAGAGGCTTCAACCGGTGCAGAGGTTTCAACCGGTGCAGAGGTTTCAACCGGCGCAGGTGCCAACTTCAACTCCTGCGGAGCCAATTTTATCGGTACTGGAAGAGCACTATTGTCTACGGCTGTATTTTTTGCTTGTAAGGTCTTCAATTCTTCGGTGAGTTTGGCATTCGTATCTGTAAGCTTGCGCGCATCTTTGCGGGTCTGCTCTAAATCGGTCTGCAATTGCTCGATCGTCTTCAATTCTTCGGTGAGTTTGGCATTGGTATCTGTAAGCTTGCGCGCATCTTTGCGGGTCTGCTCCAAATCGGTC
>DATNQS010000669.1:0-12235 GCA_036703925.1 Candidatus Sericytochromatia bacterium | reverse complement strand
GCATTCTCGAAAAATTTGATAAATGTTGGAGTATTGGCGTGGCCCTACCTGGATGCTATTGCCCATCTGATAGACAAATTGCGGACGCTCAGAGAGAAACTCAACAAAGGTACGTGCAACCAGATCAAAACCAGGAACGCTACGAAGCGTTTGTTCGGCTTGGCGATCGAGCGGATGGCGGAAGGCTTCGCTGGAAATTCCAGTGTAGGTAGGCATGGGGGAAAGAACGGATAAGGGATAAGGGCTGAAGGATAAAGTGACTGGCGGGAGGTGATGACGATGGCACGTGTTTCCGGCTTTTGATCCTTGCGCTTTACTCCTCAACTTACGTCTTTCTAATTTAGCCTTTACGGCTGCTGTAAATGGCAACCGATGGCATCCTGTCCGATCGGAGTGCAGTCAGCAATGACAAGATACTGGTGCTTCAGCAATGATGACAGCACGTTTACGGCAGGCAGAAATGGGCGGTCAACCAAGCGCGATCGCTGATGCGGGCTAAACCTATGACGCGAATGGTAATTGCACTAATGCGGGCTATCCAACGAGTGGCAATAATCAACTTAATCGGATTGTAGTGTAGAAGCACAAAATGGATTTTGTAATTACTCCTTATCAGACAGTTGGACCAATTCGTTTTGGGATGACGCGGATAGAGGTGCGTCAGGCTCTGAAAGTTGCCGTATCGGAAGTCACGAAGTCTTATTTATCAGATGAAATATCGATTGAAGAAGAAAATTTTGTGGATTATTTTGATGAGCTAGACATTTCAGTAGCTTATAAGCCTGAGCCTCCTTACTCTTGTATTGGAGTCATACTCTATAAGGGGGCGAATCCACTTTTTGGCAATCGGAACTTGCTCAATATCCCAATTGAAGTTTTGAAAGATTGGCTGGAGTTATTAGATGATTCGGTCAAGGTAACAATCGATGGAGTATCTTCCTATCGCTTTGGCATCAGCCTTGACACGGATTCTTATAAGTTATTTAAGGATGAGCCCCCGAAGTCGGTGGGTGCATTTGTTGAAGGATACCTTGAGACTTGTGATGAATTATTAAGTATTCCACCGCAGTCACAATGAACTCCTAGACGTGCATATAAATAGGGTGATCACAGTCTTTTGAGACATGGGTTGACAACGAATCCCCTCAGCAAATCTGCGAATGCGGCTTACAACGACAGCACGAATCAGTTAGCGAGGACAGACCACAGCAAGATCGCTGATGCGTATACCTCTTGTGCGAATGGCGATCGCACCAACACAGGCTATCAAGCGGGTAGCAACAATCAACTGTTGTCAGCTAGGACATACAGCTACACCTATGACAATGAGGAGAATCTGAAGACGCGGACAAAGATTGCTACAGGAAGGCACGGACGTATACCTGCAATTACCGCAACCTTTGGTAAGCGTGACGAACAAGACGCAGCAGTTTGTCACGCTTAAACCGTTAAAGAAAGCCTTAAAAAACTGCTTTAAGAAACTCTACATTAAGACAACTTAGTGAATGCAAACTTTTTTCTTTTTCACTTGATTTTTAGACGTTGCAAGCAAACCTAAGAGGCTGCGTGTTTGATGCGATCGCAGCCTCCAAACCTTACTAGACCGACTCAATCGTGTGATCTGTTTTTCTTGCTAGGCGTACCTTCAAACGGTTGCACACCCGTCTCTGGGTAAGAATCATCGCTAGGTCCAAAGATCCGTACCAACGCACCTGAAAAATATTGAACCACGTTATCAAACTGCTTGAAAAGAGACATGACGGTTACCTCAAAAAGACAGATTTTGATGCAAGCTCAACAGCACTAAACCTTTGCTTCTAAGACTATGTATACCAACGTCTTCATTATGATATAGCTAACAAAAAAGCAACGTTTTTCGCATCAATTGTTTAAGTTTGCTTCGGTCGATCGGCATAGGGGTACTGCTACTTGCCACAGTACAAAAGCCAGACGTGTATAAGACATGGATTGGAACTTGCATAACCTCGCGTCCAATCGATCGACGATAGATTCTGCACAAGCGGTGAGCTTGCCAGGCACCTCTACTATGCTCTGCGATAGCTTTCATCTATGGAGGTAGAGAATAGTACAAGATTCATGCTTGCCCCGTTGCGTAGACCGCAACTAACCAAAATCTGCTCACAAGGCTAAAAAGCCTTTGAGCAATGACTTTCAGGGGTGAAGCAAAATTCAAAAAAGAGTAGCTGGACTAAAATTGGACTAGATTTGAGGACGCTTTTTGGGGTGGAGCGATCGAGCTTGCTCGGCACCATTAAGGAAAACTGGCTACCAAGCTTCATGTTATAGCTGCTTTCACTTGAGCTAGCTACACCCCCTAAAACTTTCGTGCTGGACAGAAAATGCGTCACGCTTAGTTAGGAACTTACCTAACCTCAACTACTAAATCTTTCTCACCCTTCTCACGTGAGACTCAATTTGAGTCGCAATGCGATAGCGGAAGTCTCATATAAGACCTATCGGCAAGTTAGTCACGTTGGAGCAAAGAGGCAAAGCGATCCTTCACCTGGGCGATTGTACTCTGAAGCGTTGCTTTAGCCTTAGGCGGAACAGCTAACTGGATCGGCTCATCCTGAAATTCTTTGAGCCGATAGCCATACTCCAACTGAGTTTGGTGTTTTCGCAGTATTGGAAAGAGTCGAAATGCACCTTGCAGCAAATTGTCCTGGCTATTGAAAATTGCTCGGTTAATTTGATCCGATCGCTTGACGGCAATTGACCCGACTGGATACCACGCTTTTTTACCTTGAATGCGAATGTACACCTCGAAATCTGGAATGCCCTCAGCCTTCATTTTGTCGTATCGCTTGACTGCCTCAGTGCGGACTGCCGCACGCTTTGAGACATTGGGTTTCGCCTGCGCTTTACCAAAACCAAGCTTGTCTGTCATATTCAGCCTTTTTGCTTTCTTAAGAAAAGTTTACTTTATTTTCAGAAATTATTTTTGCTGCTTCAACGCACGTTTCTTGCTGACTGCTGGGTAAGCAAAAACTCCTTATACAGCAAGATCTTGATTAGAAGCGTTGGACATTGCAGTGCTAATTTGCTGCCTATCGCAGCCACGCCCTATCTCAAACTAGAAAACGAGACTCAGTTTGGGTCTTATTCTGCATTCAACTATCTCAAAATAAGATAAAGAATAGCTTGCGCTTTCTCTCGTTTGAGTTGGATGAGACTCATCTCGAGTCTTCTATTAAGTCTTATTTGAGAAGATTGGACAAAAGTGTTCCATCTTATTGTCTCAATCAAGCTAGATGAGTCTTGATTTGTGTCTCAGGTTGGAACTAAATATCTTAGATGAGATGAGCGCAGTGTGTCTCATTGTCTCAAAAAAGTCTTAATTTAAGTCTTAAAATAAGTCCACTTGTCTTAAATGAGATAGACATTTCGTACTACTTCAAACTGGGAAGGTAACAGACGATCGCTTTATCTAACGTGTGATTGCAGCGATCGCGCTTGCAGTCAGTATCACTTTTCCGTAGTGAGACTCACCCTAAGTTTCGCATTTACTACTCCAGTCTTAAATGAGATTATATTTGTCTCATTTATATATTTTAAGACTTGTCGTGAGACTTGCGCTGAGTCTCATAGTCTTAAACCAAGAGAAGGTTTTTTTGCACAAAGCGCCTCTTTGGACGATCGTTAGAAAGTCAATGAGGCGCTTTTTTCTGGCTTTGTTTTACTGGTGCAAACCCTATAAATGGCATTGCACTGCTTGCTGGGGCTACCTTAATGATTCACGGCACTCATGTGTTGAGCAGGATAGCGATCGCCAGCAGCACTACCCTTTGGCGCAGCAGCCTCGATCTGGCTTAATTCATCTGGTGTCAGCGTGATCTCAGTGGCAGCAACGTTTTCTTCCAGGTATTTGCGGCGCTTTGTACCGGGGATAGGCACAATGTCATCTCCTTGAGCAAGAAGCCATGCAAGGGCAAGCTGGCTGGGCGTTACGCCTTTTTGAATGGCGATCGTCGTTACTTTGTCCACTAATTCCAGGTTCTTGTAGAAATTTTCGCCTTGGAAGCGTGGCGAATGACGGCGATAGTCGTCAGCAGGCAAATCTTCTGGCTTGGTAAACTGCCCAGACAGAAAGCCACGACCGAGGGGGCTGTAAGGTACAAAGCCAATGCCCAATTCGCGCAGCGTCGGCAAAATTTCGTCTTCTGGGTCACGGCTCCAGAGAGAATATTCAGTCTGCAAAGCGCTGATGGGATGCACAGCATGCGCTCGTCGAATGGTTGCCGGAGCCGCTTCTGAAAGTCCTAAATACCGAACTTTGCCCTGCTGCACTAGCTCTGCCATTGCGCCTACCGTGTCTTCAATTGGCACATTGGGGTCAACGCGATGCTGGTAGTAGAGGTCAATGACATCCACACCTAAGCGCTTTAACGAGGCATCACAGGCTTGACGCACATAAGCGGGAGTACCGTTAACACCGAGAAAGCCGCCCTCTTCCGATCGCACGTTGCCAAATTTCGTTGCTAAAATCACCTGATCGCGGCGATCGCTAATTGCCTGACCGACTAATTTCTCATTCGTGAACGGACCATACATATCAGCGGTATCAAGAAAGGTGACACCCAGTTCCAGAGCGCGATGGAGTGTGGCGATCGACTCTTCCTCATCGCGTCCAGCGTAGAACTCAGACATACCCATGCAGCCGAGTCCCAGTTCCGAAACGACCAGTCCTTGGTTGCCTAGTTTTCGTGTTTTCATATCAGTTTCTCCTAAAGAAATGAGGCTTCTGCTTCGTCAGTAGTCCCTACCAGCAATGGTGTTTGAGTCAGCCGCCAGAGACCTCCTTAACCTCGGCAAATTGGCTCCTAATCGACTAAGAGCTAATATTTACGTTAACGTTAAATTTAAGCCCCAAAAATTACTCGCTGTCGGTGTGTGCATCGATCCATTGCTGGATGCGATCGATGTTTGCTTGCAACTCCGAACGAAACTGATTTAACGAAGCAATCTTGTCATCGGCTTCTTGAAGATGTGCCTTGAGGATTTCTACAAGCTTCTGCTTACCTTGTACCCCGGTTGGGTCTTCAGTGTAGAGTGGCAGCACCACAGCAATTTCCTCTAGACTCAACCCCAGTTCCTTATAAATATTGATTTTTTGCAGAATGGCTAACTCGGCATCAGTGTAGTAACGAAAGCCTGCACCCGCTCGTTCGCTAGGACCAAGCAAGCCTAAACTTTCGTAGTAGCGCACCGTCCGGGGAGTCACACCCGCCCGCTTCGCAAATTCACCAATCCGCATTCGTTCGTTCACACGTTCTTTATATCAAAACCTTAACGCCAACGTCAATTTTGACAAGAGATTGCTCTCACTCTCCTTTTAACTTGTCACGCCCAGTTGCAAGGCGTACAAATTCGCGTAGACTCCCTGCTGTGCTACTAGTTCAGTATGAGTGCCCTGTTCGACAATCTGCCCTTGCTGTACCACCACCACCTGATCGGCTTGGGTAACAGTGCTGAGACGATGGGCAATGACAAAGCTAGTGCGCCCTTTCAGGAGACGAGCGATCGCATCTTGCACCAATGCTTCCGTTCGCGTGTCAATGCTGCTCGTTGCCTCATCCAAAATCAAAATTCGAGGATCAATCAAGACAGCGCGAGCAATGCTCACCAACTGCCGCTGTCCCTGGCTGAGAGGTGCGCCACGTTCGCCTAACTGCGTGGCATATCCTTGTGGCAGTGAAGTGATGAACTCATGCACATTTGCCAATTGAGCAGCAGTTTCGATCGCAGCGTGAGTGGCATAAGGCGCACCAAAAGCAATATTTTCTGCCACCGTGCCGGTAAATAGAATGTTGTCTTGCAAGACAATACCAATTTGTCGGCGCAAACTTGCCTGTGTGACGCTGCGAACATCAATACCATCAATTTTGACCGCACCACCAGACACGTCATAGAAGCGGAGAATCAGGTTAATAAAGGTGCTTTTGCCTGCACCTGTGGGGCCCACCAGCGCGATCATTTGTCCCGGCTTGGCTTGAAGATTAACGTTATGGATCACCAGTTTTTCTGACGTATAGCCAAAGGAAACGTGCTCAAATGTGACTTCGCCTCGAATTGGCGGCATCTCGATCGCATCTGGTGCATCGTTCAGTTGGGATGGCTCGTCAAGTAGTGAAAAGATGCGTTCCAACCCTGCAAAGGCTGATTGCGCCTGCGTGTAAAACTGGCTGAGAATTTGAATGGGGCGAAAAAACTGCTGAACGTAGAGCAAAAAGGCAGTTACCACACCGATCGTTGCCGCTCCCGTGACAGCTAGATAGCCGCCATAAGCCAGCACAGCGGCAGTTGCCAGCGTATTAAGAAAGTCGATCGACGGCAAAAAAGCCGCCGTAATCGCCACTGCCTGCACATTGGCATCACGATTCGCGGCATTCAGCAGATCAAATTCTTCAATATTCATCTGCACGCGATTAAATGCTTGCGCCTCACGGACGCTGCCGATGTCTTCTTCGAGCTTGGCAGAAAGGTCGCCGATCGTTTGTCGCGTCACTCGAAAGCGAGAGCGTGCCCACCGTGCAAACAAGCCCGTGGTAAAAATCATCAGCGGCACAACGAGATTGCTCAACAAGCCAAGCTGTAGATTGATCGTCAGCATGGCTATAACAATGCCTACCAAACTGAACACGTTGCCCAGCATTTGCGCGATCGTTTGCCCAAACGCCTGATTCACAGTATTGACATCATTCAGCAAGCGGCTCATCAAGTCTCCGGCTTCGCTGCGATCGAAAAAACCGAGCGGCAAACTCTGGATTTTCGTAAAAATGTCCTGTCGCAACTGTGCCAGCAGTCGCTGCATAATCGAACCCACACGCCAGATCTGCCCCCGAATTGCCCACACACCGAGGATATAAACTAGCCCCAACAGACCTAACAGCAACAGCAACCCCGTTAGATTTTTCTGTGCAATTAAATGATCGATCGACCAGCCGAGCAGAAAGGGTCCAATCACCTGCGTTGCAGCACCCAGCATCACCAGCGCGATCGCGATCGGTAGCTCCTTGCAGTAAGGCGATAAATACTGCAAAAAACGTTGCAGGGTTGGCAGTTCCTGGCTTGCCTTTTGCTCCGAAGCCACAACGGGACCAATGCTCATGCCATTCCTTCTGTAAGATTGTGCAATTGTAGGGTGTGCTGTACAGGCAGCCTTAGAAGCAAGCCACAGTCGAAGTAATGCGTTGTGTCATCAGTGAGCAGTCGTCAAAGAGGCTACAACGATCGCTGTTAAATTAAGCTGTACACTGCCTTGAGCCGTCAATCACTGTAGCTGAATCACCTCAATCGATCGACCCGTTCTTTAACTATCACTTTTGGGCATAGTCTGAACAGTGCAGTAGCATCACTGCAACGCTGATTACGGTTTTATTATGGTGCCGTTCTGCACTGATTAGCCAAAGGGTTTGATCTTTCTCTAGAGTGCTAGTCTTGGTAGAACGAAGCGAGAGCGGCAAACGTATAGCGTCTTCTTGTCTTACTGCTGCTTTGTGCCTAAGGGTTGTCTTGACAGGCGTCAGTCGATCGTAGAAAGCGTCTGTGCAATTAGAGAGCAAAGGTCATGACTAGGCAGACGCGACGACAGCAAAAACCAGATGGCGAAGCTGCTGCTGTACCGTTGCAGACGTTTGAGGCTGCTCTAGAAGTCAAGGTGCAGGAGCGTACAGCCGCGTTGCAGCAAGAAAAGGCACAGCTTCAAGCCGCTCTTCAGTCTCATCAGCAAAGCGAAGCTACACTGCAACAGGAAAATGTACAGCTTCGGGCTATGTTGCAGGCACAGCAGCAAAACGAAGCTACACTGCGCCAGCAAGAAGAGCAGTTTAGAACTCTGGTCAACAATGTTCCTGGTGCCGTCTACCGTACTGCGACTGATGAGGATTGGACGATCGCCTTTGTCAGTGATGCGATCGCCCAACTCACGGGCTATCCAGCAACTGCTTTCATGCAAAACCAGGTACAAAGTTTTGACAAAATTTGTCACCCAGACGACGTCGTACGGGTGAACCGCGAAATTCGTGCTGCCATTGCCGCCAGGCAACCGTTTGTCCTGGAGTACCGCAACATTCGAGCCGATGGGCAGGTTGTCTGGGTTAGCGACCAGGGTCATGCGGTTTATGATGCCAACGATGAAGAACTTTGGCTGGACGGCGTTTTCCTAGATATTACGGCCTTAAAGCAAACGGAGGAGGCGCTGCGGCGGAGCGAAGAGCGGTTGAAACTGATCACGGACGCGCTGCCTGTCTGCCTTTCGTACGTCGATCGCAACCAGCGCCTTCAAGTTGTCAACAAAACCTACGAAACCTGGTTTGGGCAACCGCAAGCAGAAATGCTCGGCAAGCAATTGTCCGAGATTATTGGCGCAGCCGCCTATCAGTTAGTTCAAGACAAAGTTGAACGTGCGCTAAAGGGCGAAGCCATTACCTATGAGATGGAGCTGCCCTATCAATGGGGCGGTAGCCGCTATGTGCGCGGTATGCTTGTACCCGACATGGATGACCAGCAGCAAGTGCACGGTTACTATGCCCTGATCATGGATACCACTGAGCAGCAGGCAATGTTGCGTGAGCGTAAACAAGCTGAAGAAGCCGCCAAACAACAGGCAGAACGAGAGCGGTTACTCAACGCGATCGCCCAACGCATCCGCGAGTCTTTGCAGTTAGAGGAAATTCTCAACACAACTGTGCAGGAAGTCCGGTTACTACTGAACGCCGATCGTGCATTGATCTACCGCTTTCAGCCGGATCAAACGGGTGTCATCAGCGTTGAATCGGTCGGCAACCCGTGGCAGACGCTTCAAGGCGAAGTCATTCGTGACACTCGTCTGACGATCGAGGCGTTCAAGTGGCAGCAGCAGCAAGGGCAAACCATCATTGCAGACATTCATGATGCTGGGTTAGAAGCGTTTTACGTCGAGATTCTCGCGCAGCGGCAGGTACGAGCAAGTATGATGCTGCCCATTACAGTCGGCGAACAGATCTGGGGCTTGCTGATGGTGCAACAATGCGTAGCACCGCGAGTCTGGCAACCCTGGGAAGTTGATTTCCTCACGCAACTCGCAACTCAGCTTGCGATCGCCATCCAGCAATCTGAGCTTTTCCAGCAGGTGCAGCAGTGCAACACCGTCTTAGAAGGGCAAATTCAGGAACATATCGACCAGCTTCAGCAAGCCCTGGCCTATGAAGCGCTGCTTAAACGCATTACCGATAGCGTCCGCGATAGTTTAGATGAAACTCAGATCTTTCAAACAGCCGTACGAGAATTGGCGATCGGTCTACAGCTAAACGGTTGTAGCAGTGCACTCTACGACGGCAAACGGCAAAACCTCACCATCACTCACGAACACCTTTGCTACGATCTGCCTCCCCGCGTGGGGCATCAAGTACCGCTTGCAAGTGAGCCAAATCTTTATAGTCAAGTACGTCAAGGGGAATGCCTCCAATTTTGTCCACTGCCAGAGTTCTCCAGCTCAGTCCAGGCGATTCAAGCAAAATACACTATTCTCGCGTGCCCTATTTCCATTGCCAGCGAATCGGTCGCAGTTGCAGCAAAGCAAGAGGAGCATCAGTTAGAAATCATTGGCGATTTATGGCTTTTTCGCCCCCGAGATGGCTGCTTCAGCGAAATGGAAATTCGCCTGGTGCAGCAAGTAAGCAATCAGTGTGCGATCGCCATTCGGCAGTCTCGTCTCTATCAAGCAGCACGGGCACAGGTCGTTGAGTTAGAGCGACTCAATCAGCTCAAAGATGATTTTTTGAGCACAGTCTCGCACGAATTGCGGACACCCATGTCGAACATCAAAATGGCAACCCAGATGCTCGAAGTCACATTATTTAGCAAGCCAAATGACGATATGAGCGCTAGTCAGACTGCGTCTGCATCTCCTCCTGACTCTGCCTCCTGGCAAAAAGTGAGCCGCTATTTTCAAATTCTTAAAGACGAAGGCGAGCGCGAAATCAAACTCATCAATAACCTCCTGGATCTCTCTAAACTCGATTCAGGCAGAGAGCCGCTGTTTCTCTCCACAATGCACCTAAAAGTCTGGCTCCCGTACCTGGCAGAACCATTTGTTGAACGGACAAAAGCGCAACAGCAGACGCTACTGCTCTCGATTGCCCCTGATCTCCCCCCGCTAACAACCGACTTCTCCTACCTGGAGCGCATTCTCAGCGAACTCCTGCATAATGCGTGCAAATACACTCCCAGCGGCGAAACGCTTACGGTACTTGCCCGTACGGTTACTGCTGTAGCAGATCAACCAGGCAGCTATCCCTTTGCTAACGATGGCACCATCGAACTTTCAGTCACAAACTCTGGTGTCGAAATTCTCCCTATTGAGTGCGATCGCGTTTTCGACAAGTTCTACCGCATTCCTCATAACGATCCCTGGAAACATGGCGGCACAGGCTTAGGTTTAGCTTTAGTCAAAAAACTGGTAGAACGGCTGGAGGGCAGTATTTGGGTAGAAAGCGCTAATAAGCAGACCAGTTTTGTGATGCGGTTTCCCAGGTCATTGGGTTGAAAAGTGCTGTATTCTCATGAAGCCGATCGCGTTGACTTATTGATGAAAGTTGCCACCTGGAACGTTAACTCCATCCGTACCCGTCTCAACCACATCGTTAACTGGTTGCAAGAAAATCCAGTTGATGTACTGTGCCTGCAAGAAACGAAGGTCATGGATGAGAGCTTTCCTCACCAGCCCTTCACCGACCTTGGCTACCACACCTATATTTCTGGGCAGAAAAGCTACAACGGTGTTGCCATGTTGAGTCGTGAGCCTCTAAGTAATGTCAGCACAGGCTTTGCGCCACTGTTAGGTGAAGCGGCGATCGACCTGGATGAGCAAAAACGAGTCATCACAGGCACCCTCAACGGTATTCGCATCGTTAACTTGTACGTACCCAACGGCTCCTCAGTTGGTAGTGAGAAATATGCCTATAAACTGCGCTGGCTAGCAGCCTTGCAAGACTATGTGCAGCGATTGAGAGACAGGGGAGGTAGGGGAGTAGAAGAAGAGGCTCCCCCTGCTCCCCTTGCTCCGCTCTCGCCATCTTCCCTTCTCCTCTGCGGCGACTTCAACATCGCGTTAGATGACATCGACATCCATGACTCGACAGGGCGCGAAAAGATGGTCATGGCAACTGACCTAGAACGACAAGCGCTACAGGCAGTACTTGCGTTAGGCTTTGCCGATGCGTTTCGCAAGTTCACTACAGAAGGCGGCAACTTTAGCTGGTGGGACTACCGTTCAGCAGCCTTCCGCCGCAATCTTGGTTGGCGCATTGACCACATTTATCTCACCCCAGCTTTGTACGAGAGAGCGATCGCCTGCGCGATCGACCCCTCTCCCCGTAAGCTCGAACAGCCCAGCGACCATACGCCCGTTTGGGTAGAGCTTTAGACAGTTGCAAAAGTAGTGGTTAGTTGTTAATTGTTTAACAGTGGCAGGGCGATCGCCCCCAAAGACCACATTGGTCATTTCAAACTCAAAACTCAAAACTCAAAACTCTCACCCAACGATCGCTCCTAAAGACTACATCGGTCATTTCAACGAACCACCTAAAACCAACAACCAATCATGTTCTTAGTCACTGGAGCCACTGGAGATCTCGGTCGTCGCATTGTGCGGTTGCTGCGAGAGCGTGAGATGCCTGTACGATCGTTCGTGCGTCTCAATGCCCGCTATTCTGAGTTAGAAAATCGCGGCTCCGAAATTTTCATTGGCGATCTACAGCGAGAGCGAGACCTCCAAAAAGCGTGCCAGGGCGTGCAGTATGTCATCAGCGCTCATGGCTCTGGTGAAACGTCAAACGGTGATGCTGGAACGATCGACTATCAGGCAACGATTGAACTCATCGATCAGGCAAAAGCAGCCGGAGCCCAGCATTTTGTGTTCATTTCAGTGCTGGGTGTCGATCGAGGCTACGAGGATGCGCCCGTCTTCAAAGCAAAACGCGAAGCCGAGAAGCATCTGCAAGCGAGTGGGTTAAATTATACAATTCTGCGTCCGTCTGGCTTCGCTTCTAACCTCTTGCCTCTGGCAGAACAGTTCCGGCGAACGGGGGTTTATGTGCTGATTGGCGATCCATTGAGTCGTACCTCGATTGTCAGTACCGATGATTTGGCGCGGCTGGCGATCGAGGCTGTCTCAACTGAAGGCGCACGCAATCAGATCTTTCCAGTGGGTGGACCCGACATTCTCAAGCGAGAG
>DATNQS010000668.1:0-1662 GCA_036703925.1 Candidatus Sericytochromatia bacterium | reverse complement strand
TTTTTGGCGCACGTATTGGAACAAGAGAAAACTTGCCCAATCCTGACGAAACAACGTTTGAGCGACTTTACCCATAACTTCGCGTACTGGGTCGGGTTTGGTCGTGCCCTGAATGTCTGTGAACGGTCCAGCGCTGTTGATGAGCACTAACCCTGCTGCCGATTCAGGACGCTGAGCGGCGACGCAAAGAGCAGCATAGCCGCCTAAAGAGTTACCCACCAGTACCACTGGTTGACCAATGACTTGCGTGATGAAGTCGTGAAGCTGATCGCGCCATAGATCGCCACTGTAAGAGCGATCGGGCTTTGCCGATCGCCCAAAGCCCAGGAGATCGATCGCCCAAACTTCAAAGTCTTCACTCAAGCCTGCGATCGACTTGCGCCAGTGGTCTGTAGACGCACCAAATCCATGAATTAGCAACAGGGGCGGACGTTCTGCTTGACGTGTTCCAGCTTTGACATAGTAAATTGGCTGCTGTTGCCACTGCCAATACTGACCGGGCTTTGGTGGCGAAAGTGGAGGAGCTTGCATTATGGAGGGAAATCAGAATCACCTTCAACATTTTAGCGTGATGCCTATTGCTAAAGGCTTTCAGGAATTGGTTTTTATCGATGGGGATCTGTAGGGACGTTAGCAAGAGCGTTATCTGCAACATCCCTACAGACGGGATTGCCCAGCAACTTTTACGCTACAAGTGCTGCTTCTGGAGCCTCAGACATCTCTGTTGGAACACCATCCTGAACCAGGGACGGCGATTTTCCACTCTTCTGAATGAAACTGCCAACCATCGCGACAATAGCGTTCACTTTGCGTGTGCGCCAGGAGTCGATGACAGCATCTACTTCACCAGCAGTTAAACGTCGTTCTAGTGCTTCTCTTAAGTAGGCAGCGTGTCCCGTTTCGTCACTAGCAACACTGAGGATACCTTTTTTGAGGTTAGCGCTTATGGGCTCGTCCTCTGGCAAGACATTAGCCATCCGCACAAAGTCTTTGCTGGCATCCAGTTCTAGAATGTAGGTGCTTGCTAGAAACGCAATCCAGTCGATCGCTTCTGGTTTTAATGCTGCCGGGGTATAACCTTCAAAGTAAGCATCAAAAAAGGGATTGCGTTTTTTCTCGCCCGCTTCCTCTGTTGCCGGCTTGGGCATATTCTTGAAGTCAATCACCTGCTTATTGAGTTGCTTCAGGGCATGAGCAAAGATTTGACCATGACGACGCTCATCGTTAGCATGACGGGTGAGCTTCTCTGCTAGCCAATGATCGCCTTCCGTAGCCGCACGATCGCGCAACGCCTCTAAAAATGGCACAGAGCCGGATTCTGCGAGCTGCAAGCTTGCCAGAGTATTTGGTCGGGTTAGCGGGTCGCGCATGTTGCGGGCAGTAATAAACGCGGCAGCACCAGAACCAACCAGATGTAACATTTGGGTGAGAAAGTTCATAACTGTGTGAGAACGTGCGTACAGACGACATCCTAACGTTCTTTGTTAAAAGAGGCAGAGGCGCTAAATACTATTTTGAGTAGCAGCCGATCAGTCTTGTTGATAGGCTTAACAGTGGACAGCTTTGGGGTATGAGCCATTTGCCTTCTCAGCAAAATATCAGTCATTTTTGGGGGTTACGGTGCGTCTGTTTAAAACCGTTGCCGCGGCACAGATTCTCCCA
>DATNQS010000667.1:0-10610 GCA_036703925.1 Candidatus Sericytochromatia bacterium | reverse complement strand
GGAGAAGTGCAGCCGCACAGCGATCGATCAACTCAGGCGTGACCAAACACCGAGCGCCATCATGAATCAACACGCGCTCTGCCACAACGGGTAATGCCTGCAAGCCCTTGTAGACCGATTCCTGACGAGTGGTTCCCCCTGGAATCCAGTGAACGCACTTCGTCATCCCCAGGCTGATCACAATTTCCTTGAAGTCAGGAAAGTCGTCTGGCTGACCAATAATGCCAACCCAACGCACCGATCGCGATGCTTTGATTGCAGCCAGCGTCCAAGCAAGGACGGGCTGATCCAACAGCGGAAGCAGCAGCTTGTTGCGACTACTGCCCATACGGCGACCGGACCCGGCGGCTGGAATCAAGAGATACACGGCAGACCTCTAAGGTTGAGCGTTCATTAGCAGTGACTTCAACAGCATTTCAGAAAGACGGGCTTTCGGGAATGAACTTTCAGGAAAGGGCTTTCAGGAAAGGGCTTTCAGGAAGGTGAGCGAACGGTGGTACTCTTACAGAGATGAGTGAGTCAGCGTATGAGGTTAAGACACCGTTAGATGCAGCATAGCCATGACATGGTAAGTGATCGCCAGGAGACAGGAAAAGGTGCTGAAAGAAAAGGTACTGAAATTTGGCTGCTGATGGCTCAACTAGAGTCAGGTTTGCTGAAGCTGCCTCCACGCCTTAGCGTTTCAAATTATGCGCGTATGGTGACGTGCAAGACGCAAAACTTTCCGGTTTCTTCACGTAAAATTAAGAGCGAATTAGCGTAAAGAATTATTATGCGAATTGTAGCCCTCGTCCCCGGTGGAATTGGCGATCAACTTCTATTTTTTCCAACCCTGGACGATCTGAAGCAAGCCCATCCGAATGCTCTGATTGATGTCGTAGTTGAACCGAGGGCAAAAGATGCTTATCGGGTTTGCAAATCGGTGCACAGCACAATTTTGTTTGACTTTAAGGGACGCAACAGTCTGGCAGATTTAGGCAATCTTCTGGGTGTTATTCGCGAACGTGAGTACGACCTGGTGCTTTCGCTGGGGCAACGTTGGACAGTCGGCTTCCTCCTGTGGTTGACGGGCATCCCCAATCGGGTTGGTTATGCTGGCAGCGCTGGCGAATTCTTTCTCACCCGTGCCGTTCCCCTCAAACAAAATCAGTATGCGGCTCAGATGTACCACGATCTGCTGCAAGGGTTGGATATCCACAAGCCTTACCCTGAGCTGGCGATTAGCGTTCCTGCCCAAGATCTTGACTGGGCAGAGCGGGAAGCCAAGCGTTTGGGCATTCAAAGCAGCGGCTATGTGCTGATTCATGGCGGGTCTAGCCAGCTAGCAAAAGAGAAGGGAATCGACAAAATCTACCCCATTGAAAGCTGGCAAGGTATCATTCAAGACTTTGAGCATCGACAGCCTGATCTACCGATCGTCATCGTTCAAGGTCCTGATGATGCCGAGTTTGTGGCAGCGCTACTACAAACAAACCCCAAACTGAAAGTGACTGCTCCAGCCGATATAGGCAAATTGGCAGCGATGATAGCGGCAGCAAACTTGATGCTATGTACCGATAGCGCACCGATGCATCTGGCAGTGGCTGTAAAAACTTATACGGTGGCGCTCTTTGGTCCTACCGAACCCAAAAAACTGCTGCCTGAAAGCAACCGCTTTATCGGCATCAAATCACTGACTGGCAAGATGTCTGACATTTCGCCGCAAACCGTGTTGGAAAAAGTTTGGAGCAGTTAGGGCGTGATGAGACGAGCCGTTTTTCTCGATCGCGATGGGGTGCTCAATCAAGAAGTGGGCTACATCCACCAGGTTGAAGACCTGCACTTGATTCCAGGCGTGGCACAGGCAGTCAAGCGCTTAAACCAGGCAGGCTTGTTTTGCTGTCTAGTGTCCAATCAATCGGGTCCGGCTAGAGGTTACTATCCAGCCAGCCATGTCGATGCGTTACACGATCGCCTCTGCCATTTACTTCAAGCTGAGGCAGGAGCAAAGCTAGATGCCCTCTACTATTGCCCGTCTTTAAGCGCACCCGAAGGCGGCATTGAGCCAGAGTACACCCGCTGGAGCACCTGGCGAAAGCCCAATACAGGAATGCTGGTAGCGGCTGCCTGGGAACATGATCTAGACCTTAGTCAGAGCTTTATGGTGGGCGACAAAGCAACGGATGTTGATATGGCGCACAACGCAGGCTGTGTTGGCATTTTGGTGCAAACAGGCTTTGGCGATCGTGTCCTCAGCGGCAAGTACCAGCACTCTACCCAGCCCGACTTTACTGCGACCGATCTTTCCATCGCAGTAGACTGGCTATTGCAACAAGTAGCGGTCGGCAAATAACGTCAGCTACACACTTTTTTCACATCAGGACGTTGGCTAACACCATCCCACCACGTCCGCAGTTTTGGCGTTTGAGCGGTAACTGCCTCAAACTCTGGCGTTTTTGAGAGATAGATAAAGATGGGAATGAGATAAAAATCAGCGATGCCCACATCACTACCAAGAAGATAGGGGCTGCCAACCGCTAGCGACTCGATCGCCTCCAGCGCTGTTTTTGCAGGCGCAACGGCATTTGCGATCAGAGCTTCATCCGGCTTGCCACCCTGGCTGGGCACAATCAAACGCTGAATCACAATCGTGCTGATTGCAGCAGGATAAAAATAACTATCGATGATGGCGATGATTTGACGCATCCGCGCCTGAGCAAGCGGCTCTGATGAGCTGAATTTGTGATCGGCAAGCGTTGCATCAAGGTATTCAACGATCGCATTTGTTTCGTATAGCAACGTCCCATCGACATCCAGCGTCGGCACCTTCCCAAACGGATTAAGGGCTAGGTACTCTGCCGACTGGCTTTCGCCATTAAAGATGTCCACGCTTTTGAGGTCATAGTCTGCACCAGTGCCCTCAAGCAGCAATCGGGCGGTACGAACATAAGTGCTAATGGGCGTACCGTAAAGTGTAAGCTTTGCCATGTTGTGTCAATACCCAAGCGAACGATGAACATCATGAGGATACTCGTTGTTGTCGCGATCGCCCTAACTAAAAACCGAATGACAGTTCACTAGCCCAGCTTTTTGCGGACTAGCTTCTATCAGTGGGCAACCCTTACACGTTAGAACAGGCACGCATAAGGAGCTAAAACGGTACAACCAACGATGCGCCTAGTAAGAGAACCGCGATCGTATCAACAATGCCGTGAATGGTGATGGATGCCCAGAGGCGATTTGTTTCACCAAAGGCAAGCGCGTAGAACATAGAGGCCAGGGTTGCCAGCGCTGCATAAATCGCTTTGTACTGAAAGGGCGAGAGTGCGATGCCTGCACCCGGATCATTACCAATGTGGCAAAGACCAAAAATGATGGAGCCAATGATAGCGGAGAGTAGCACAAGCCGCTTGCGATCGCGTTGCAATGGCGATCGTGCTTGAATCTGATCGCGAATAAATACCATTAGCCCCGATCGAAACAGAATTTCCTCAAAAAGACCCACTCGAAAGCCAAACAGAACGGCATAGCTCAGAAAAAAGAGAACCGAGTGAGCGATCGTCGGCAAATTAAACGTAGAAGATGGAGGTTGTGTAAATTTAAGCAAAAGCGCTAGCGGCACCAGGATTAAAGCCGCCGTTAAAACTGCTTTGACTGTATAGAAAAAGTCGGTTTTACGAATTTGAAAGCTGTAGCCAAAGTGTTCTCGTCCTAACCTCGTGCCAAAAATAACGACAAGAACGAAAAGAGTCAACCCAATAAACGGCCCAAAGCTGAAAAACGGTCTAGAAAAGCAAAACAAACTCAGCAGACAAGCCGCAGTCAAAAGTAGATCAAACACCGTCATACGAACCGATGAAGGGTTGACGAGCGGTGATAATAGCAAAACAGTAATTAAAATGTAGGCAAAACCAATGTAATAGCCTGAATATTCTGCTTTGAATGCAGTTGAAATCAGTGACGTGTGGACAAGACTAATGTAAATAAAGTTAGCAACTAACAGAAAAATAAGCTGACTGTTTTGCTTGATCGTTGAGAGTAACGTCGGTGGCTTGAAGCCGTGATGCTGGCGCTCGCGCAGCGCCAGCATCACAAACGGCAGCCTTAGCACCACAAAAGCGCCCAGCAAAAACAAAACAACGTTGAGCCAAAAATAATCCTGAATAATTAAGCGATCAAATTGGTTAAGCCAGCCAAACCGAGCCGGACTTAAACCAAGTAATTTGACCACGCTAATATAAGCTCCAAGCAACAAACAGACCGCTGTTTGAAACCAAAGCCCGTTATTTCTTAACAGCACTCGTCGGGCAAATTCTGCCCCTTCATAGGTTGCCAAAAAGAAGATTGGTACTGCTGCAAAAACCAAAAATGTTGTCGCTTCGACCAACTTTTCAGTCAGCGTCCAGGGTTTACTGCTAAAGCTTAAACGAATGACGATCGCACTAAACCAAACAATACAGCCAATCACCGCAAATGCCAGTTCGCCATTGCCGCTGTAACGTTTTGGTACGGCAAACTCGCAGCGGTTCGTTAAAAAGCCCAGATTCATCAATCGATCGCAAATGAACCTTGCGATCATAACACTCTGCTTTTTACCCCAGTAGTGAGAGCGCAGGACGGATTGGTGGCGTAAGACTTGGTAGCATAGCTGTCATGTTTGAGCGCGTCATGACGAGAATGGAATGCAACCAATAAAAAAGTGGCTGACACAGCGAGAGAACAGGCAACTGGTGAGCCTTCTCATAGGCGGCTTTTTGCTGCGGAGCACGATCGCCCTTTGGCTGCCAGCCGGTTTTGATGAAGGCTACTACTACCTCTATAGCCTCCATCCAGACTGGAGTTATTTTGACCACCCGCTGCTGGTCGCGCTGACCACCGGCTTTGGTCCCTTGTTGACCCATTCCGTGTCCCCCTTCACCATTCGGTTGGGATCGCTGCTGCTACACACGGGATCGTTGCTGTTGCTGTATTTGACCAGTGTGCGGATGTTTTCCAGGCAGGCAGCAAGCCTCACGCTGGCGATCGCCACCCTCATCCCCATCTTTCAACTCGGCTTCGGTGTGTTGACGTTGCCAGACAGCCCACTGATGTTCTTCTGGACGGCGACTTTGTATGTGGGCGTTTGCGAATTTTTTGGTCAGCAAGAAGACAAAGAAGCACAGCAACTTAGAGAGGCAGACCACTCTCTCCCCCTGCCTCCCCCTCTCCCCCTGCCTCTCCCTTACTCCTCTCCCTACCGTCCCACCTATCAACTCGCGATCGTCGGTCTACTAGTCGGATTCGCCTGCTTAAGCAAATATCACGGGCTGGCACTTGGTTTCGGACTCATTGGTTTCTGTCTTACCAGTCCACGTTATCGTTCGGCGCTGCTTTCGCCCTGGACCTTGGCAAGCCTGGGACTTTTTACGCTAGCAATTCTACCGATCGTCATTTGGAATGCTCAACATGACTGGGTTTCACTGCGGTTTCAGTCTGGGCGAGCAGTCCCCGATCGCGGCTATAGTTTCCTGGATCTGCTTGTCACTTTTCTTGTAGGCGTGGGTTATTTGTTTCCAACCTTCGGCTTTCCGCTCTGGTGGGTCAGCGGTAAAGCAGCGCTCGGATCGATCAACCGAAGAAGATCCGCGAAAGTGCAGAGGCGCAGGGGAGCAGAAGCGCAGGGGTACAGGGGAGGCAAGAGCAAAGAAACAGAAGATTTACGTCACCATTCTCTCCTCTCCCCTCTCTCCTCTCCCAAAACTGCCTTCATCCTCTGGCTGTCCCTGCCGCTGATGCTGACCTTTACCTTAATGGGCGGGTATCGCGCAATTCTGCCAACCTGGGCAATGCCAGGGTTCTGGAGTGCCACACTCTTACTCGGACAGCAGGCAGTCAGTTGGCAACTGCGATCGCCCAAAGTTATTAAACGATGGCTGTGGGGTTCCGGTTGGGCAGTTACCAGTGTGCTATTGCTGCTGCTGCTGCATCTAACGCTTGGCACGCTACAAAAACCAAGTCGTTACGCTCTCCTTGGCGGGTTTCTGGCTCCCAGCAATGATGCGTCTACGCAGTTGATTGACATTCAGCAATTGCGACAGGGCTTTGCGTCCCCTTTACTTACTGCTGCCATGAGCCAAGCCAATTTTGTGTTTACTAATGACTTGTTTCTCGCGGGACAGGTAGGGATGGCGATCGCACCGCTTCAGCCCAAACCAATCACCTGCTTCGATCAAGATTTGCGCGGTTTTGCCTTCTGGTCAACGCCTGACCAATGGGTGGGGCAGGATAGCTTGCTGGTCACGTCAGCCTCACAGGCAAGTAGAACGCTGAAGCAATATCAGACATACTTTCAGACGATACAAAAGGTTACTGATCTGCCGATTCGTCGTGGTGGGGCGATCGTCCAGGTGATTGAAGTCTATCAATGTCAGCGGTTACTCAAACCCTATCCACGACCTTATGGGTAAGTAACGGTCAGGTAGATAATTCAGAAGGTCTGCTCCAAGCCCTTACCTTAATGTCTGCCCACTCGCTTAACTCATTGCAGAGCCATTCAATTTCCCGATGATCGCCGTTAACGAAAATCATTCGATCATCTGCTGGGATTTCCCGACGAACGCCGTTGACGATCAGCACTCGATCATCAGCTGGGAAGTTTAAGCTGAGTCGATAGCTGGGCATTTTTACTAGGCCAGCAGAAATGCCCATTAGTCTTCCTTGAAAAATTACAGTCGTTTCCACACCTTCTAGCAGGTTGAGAGTCACAACAACTGCCCTAGCTTTTGTTTGTTTTTGAAATGTCACGTTAGCACTAGTCTTGGGTAAACTTCTAGCACGTTCAAAGCGCTTGGCAAGCGCTTTCCCTTGACTTGGATCTTGAAGTATCGGTAGTAGCTTCCTAAAACCGATCCCAAAACCGACAACCAGAACCAAAAAGGTCATGATGAAAAGTATGGCAAAAAACGGCATTGAGACTAGTGTTAGATAAACCCCTAGAAACATTGAGACTACTACTAAAAAAGTCCATAACATCCAGGCATCAGTCATACCTGGAAAGATATATTGAATTTGCTTTGCTGGTACTTTGAGTTGCAGCGTGGTTTGAGTTGCCTCCAGAGAAATTGAGGAGGAGGAGGGACGTGTTGTTGTACCTAAATGGATTTTTGGGATGCTTGAGGCTGCTTTGGGCTCAGGGCGCGGCTGAAGCAAGTGTAGCCTTGCGTCTTGTGCTGAGGTCGGTCTTTGGGTGAGGCTGGGGTGAGTGAGCCATTCGAGCCAGCTGATGAAAGACTGGCTAAGGGTTGTCAAGTGCTTAAACTCGACATGCAAATCATTCTGAGGCAGATCGGCAGGATGTTGACCGGTTGCTAAATAAATCAAGGTCATACCGACCCCATATAAATCGGAGGCGGGTAATGAGCGTCCACCAAATTGTTCGGGTGGCATATAGCCATAGGTGCCAACCACGGTGACCGTACCACCATGAGTGGCTGTTTGAACCGAGCCAAAATCAATCAGGTAAACCTCACCAGGACTATGTCCACTCCGGTTTTTGAGCAACACATTGCTCGGTTTAAGGTCGCGATGAATCACAGACGGTTGCAGGTCATGCAGGTACGCCAAAATGTCGAGTAAGGCTGTGGCGATCGCCGTTAATTCGGCTTCGCTAAAGCGGCAGCCGTCCTGTGCCAATTGCTGGAGCGAGCGGGCCTCAATGTAACTTTGGACCAACGCAAAACCTTTACCAAACTCGATTTTCACCTCAAAGAAATCAAGGTATTGGGGTATGGCTGGATGGTCAAGCGCTTTGAGGGTCTCGGCTTCGCGCTCAAATAATTTCAAATCCTCCCAGGTAAAGTCGGGGCTAAACAGTAAGAGTTTCAGGACCACTGGCAAGTGGGTTTGTAAATCGAGCGCCAAAAACGTTTGCCGTCCGAGTTTGCGACCCAGCAGTGCTTGAATTTGATAGCGCTCGTGCAAGATTTGATCCACGAACGGACTGCTAGCACTGCCCTCGAACTCGACCATGGGTAAACCTCTTTGAGCGGAACACTACGGCTGCTGTTGGCATCTTCGCATTAAAGGCACCGCGCTTGATGGGGGCAAGAACCTTTAAGCACGACCGCCGCCCTAAGACAATCACGCTCTATGGTGTGCTGGTTACGCCCCAAAAAATATAGGCGATCGTCTGTATAGCTTCGCTGCCGCCACGCAGGGACTCAGAGCATTCGCTCCTACTGTGCGTCGCCTCTTTGTAATAGTCTAGTTCTGCTGCTTCTAGGGTGCGTTGCAATAGCACTCTGTCTCCTGCAGCACAATTGGCTTTCTCTCTTGGGATACTGTTAAGTAACTGTTACTTTGTGGTTCACTCGCAATATAGGTGAGCGGTGATGTGCCTTTAAATAATCCGATACAGTCAAGGATTAATTGAAGCGCTCAGTTTTACGCTCCTGTTAATGCATTAAGCGAGGTCTGGATGAATACTACTGATTTGTCTACTAACGATTTAAAAAACAACGTCAATGGTGCGATCATTACGGGTGTGCTGCTCATACTGCTGGGTGCTGCTGCGATCGCCTTTCCCTTTTTCAGTACACTTGCGGCTGAAAGCTGGATCGCCTGGATTATTCTCTTCAGCGGTATTTCTAAGCTAACCTATGCGTATCAGACGCGGCAGCAAGAGGGCTTTATCTGGCAGCTTTTGCTAGGTTTGCTCTATATCGGTACGGCAGTGCTGCTGCTGGTTTATCCCCTACAGGGAGCTCTGACGCTGACATTAGCACTGGGCGCTTTTCTGCTTACAGAAGGCGTTTTCGAGATTGTTTATGCGTTCAAACGACGGTCGCAGCCTAACTGGGTCTGGTCGTTGGCAAATGGCATTACAACACTAGTCCTAGGCGGTCTGATCTGGTTTGAGTGGCCTCTGAATGGTCCCTTTGCGATCGGGCTACTGGTCGGTATTAGCATCGTCTTTACAGGTACTTCTAGAATCTTGCTAGCGCTTGCTGCTCGTTCTGGCTTGAATGGAGCACAAACAACCTGATACGTTACACAGAAACTCTGTATCAGCCTTGTAGATGATTTGATGGGTAGAGGGGCGAGGTCTTTATGCTGCCATTGCCTCTTTACACCATCACTAAACAGTGATTCTAATGAGTTGTACTAAGGGCGATCGTTAATGGGGCAATCGCTAATCATGTACTGAACCATCTGGCATTACTGCCTCTTTGAGATAAGCGCCTGTGAGAAGCGAGTCTCGCAGGTTGGCATCCTGGAGATTTGCTCTATGTAGATTGGCATCCTGCAAATTTGCCATCGTTAAATTGGCTTTAGTCAAGTTTGCCCCCTGAAGGTTTGCCATCATTAAGTTGGTGCCATGCAAGTTTGCAGTACTTAAGTCGGTTGTACTTAGAGTTGCTTCCCGTAGATCAGCTTCACGTAGGTTGGCACCAATTAATGTTGCTTTGTAGAGGTTTACTCCAATAAGGGTTGAACTAACGAGATTTGCCCCGTCTAGCGTTGCGCCGATCAGGTTTGCCATACAGAGATTTGCCAGGCTGAGATTCGCCTGTTGCAGATTGCTTCCATAGAGGGTTGCTCCAATCAGATTTGCCATGCAAAGGTTTGCCATACTCAAGTTGGTCATGCTCAGGTTAGCCTCTCGCAAGTTCGACATGCTGAAATCTGCCTCGCGTAAGTCAGCTTTGTAAAGGCTGGCTTCGCGCAGGTTAGCTTTGTGGAGAATGGCTGTGTAAAGTGTGGCTCCTTCTAAAATTGCGGTACTCAAGTTAGCCTCCCGCAAATTTGCCATGCTAAGGTCAACCTGACTTAGATCCGCTTCGCGCAAGTCGGCTTTGTAAAGGTTGGCTTCACGCAGATTGGCTCTGTAGAGCAGGGCTGTGTAAAGTGTGGCTCCCGCAAGCATAGCAATGCCGAGGTTTGCCCCTTCAAGATTTGCCATGCTGAGATCAACCTTCTGAAAACTCACTTCCCTAAGGTCGGCTTTGCAAAAATTGGCTTCTCGCAGATTAGTGTTTCTGAAGTTTGCTCCCTCCAGGTTAGGATGTGTCTTGGGATGGTTATGCCACCACTCATTCCAGGCGATTATGCCCTGCTTAAGCAAAGCAAGGTGCCCCTCGTTTGCCATTTAGTCATTCCTCTTGTTGCTGCTAGTTTGCTTACGGCTAGTTGTATTACTGCCAAGACATGGCAGCAACTTTGCCAAGGCTACCGTTGTTAGTGTTCCCACTTAAGCGGTAGTCGGTAGCAATCTTTCAGTGTGCTTTCGGTGTGCAGCAAAGACTTGCACTCTGATCGCAGCCATCCGTGTCAAAACGGTCTGAGGTTGCCTCTTCTGACTTGCTTTTCGTCAAGGTGTAGCGTTAAGCAGCGTGCGTGCTCGATCACTGTCTGCCTGGATTTGCGCTTTGAGGGCATCAAGGGATGCAAACGACTGATCTGATCGCAAAAAGGCTTCTAGATGGACGATGAGCGTTTGTTCATAGAGATCGCCTGCCCAATCCAGTAAATGCACCTCGATCGTCTGTGTTTTGCCATTTACCGTAGGGCGGTAACCAATATTCATCACGCCTGGTAAAGACGGCACGGCTGATAGGTCAACCGCATGATCGCGATCGCAGACATGAACGCGC
>DATNQS010000666.1:0-2389 GCA_036703925.1 Candidatus Sericytochromatia bacterium | reverse complement strand
AATACCACCATAGTCTGCAAATTCTGCTAGAAAACCGCCAACAGTTGTACCCGCAGCACCGCTGATTCCTGCTATGGCCGCCGCGATCGCAAAGTACGTTGCCTGCTGCTGGACTGGAGCCACACTAAGCTGAAGATTGTTGCTGCACAAGTCGATCGCTGCCCACGTTGCACCTGCCACAATATGCAGCAGTGGTAGCCATAGCCAGAGCGAAAGCGAGTTTGTACCTGTTCCCAGCCATAACAGTGGCGTGATGGCAACCAAAATACCGACTGCAAGCAGAATAGGGCGATTACCCACGCGATCAGCAAGCCTACCCCACAGGACTAGCATCACCATCATGGCTCCGGCTTGCAAGCTGTTGTAAACCGTCACCCAACTGACATCGATCGCCAGGTTATCCAGCATATACAGATTGAAAAATGGCGCACTCAAATTTACCGCAAACATCCAGGCGCTGAAATACAGCAGGAAGAAGAGGAAATTTTTGTCTTTTAAGAAGAGTAGTGGTGAGTGGTCAGGGGTCAGTGGGATAGGGGCTAATGTTTGAGTAATGCTCTCTGTGCTCTCAGCTTCTCCCCGTTCTTCCTCTGCTTCCGTGTTCCCTAGTTCCCTAGTTCCCTTCTTCTCCTCGGTTCCCCAGATCCCTCCCTGCTGCCGTTGTGGATTTATATCCACCATGAAAAACTGAAAGCCCAAGCTGATGATGCCTGCCACTATGCCCAATAGCAAGACAACTCCAAAGCCTCGTACCGAGCCACCCGGAAAGGTAGAGACGGCAAAACCTAAAAGCGGTACGGACAGGAGGTTTGTGAGACTAGCAATACTATTGCGAATGCCAAAATAACGTCCCCGCAGACGACGTGGCACGAGCGATGCCAGCCAACTCAGCCAGGAAGCTCCGCCCAAAGCACCAATAAAGTGCGTCATGCAGACGGTCGCCAGCGTCCACCGAACCAATTGCTGCGCATTCCCACCATGCCAGCTAGAAAACACGATACCAGCCGCTAGAAGCAGCCAGATCAAGCGCGAAGGGACATACACCCAGAGGCAGTAACGATGACGACTAGTAGTGCGATTGCCCAGAAACGCTCCCAGCGGTTGAATCAGGTTTGCCAACATCGGTATTGACGACAGCAACCCCACTTCTGTAGGACTGGCATGTAACTCGACCAAAAAGTTACTAAGCAGCACGCCGCCAGTAACATTTAAGAAAATAGCCGCAAACACGCCATCTAGGGTCGAAGCAGTGAGACTAGTGCGAATCGCCTTTTTTGCTGCGATCGGGGAGGGAACTTCTACGATAGGCAACGCAGCTACCGATGTTAACCGATGGACTGGTTGCTCTGGAGACAATTCAGGGGCGATCGATTCTAGCTTCACTACTCCCAAGATCCGGCCTCACTACTCTCAAGATCGAGTTTCCAGCGAAAATTTGCTCGTACCAATGATGGTTGAGCGTGCAGCACATACAATTGGGCTACAGCCTTACTATGCCCCTATCCAGCAGTTGACGATCGCAATGATGCCTTAAAGCAACGATCACAAGTCAAAGTAGATTCTTAAAAATTTAGATAACTTTATGCACGATAAAGGTTACAGCCGTAGAACACATAGCCCCACAGGCATAAATCTGCTAGGCAGTTTCGCTGTCACGTTGATTTGGACCACTGATCGCGACAATCACAACTGTAATGTTGTCTCGTCCACCGTGTTTTTTAGCAGCGTCAATCAGAGCCAGAGCCGCTCGATCGCACGCACGAATCGACTTAAGATGCGAGGCAATCAGTTGATCAGATAGTTCTTCGGTGAGACCATCGCTACAGAGCAGCAGTCGATCGCCCCCCTGTATCGACAGCGGTTGGACATCAATTTGCTGGAGGTCTTCACGCCCCAAGCACTGCGCTAAGACGTGCCGCCAGGGATGAACTCTTGCCTGATCGGCTGTAATTTCACCAACTTTGAGTGCTCGTGCCACCCACGTATGGTCTTCGGTTATCTGCTCCAGCTTCGCACCACGGAGGCGGTAAAGACGCGAATCTCCGGTATGAGCACACCAGGGCTGTGCATCCCGAAAGATGACTGCAACCGCAGTCGTACCCATATCAGACCGTTCTGGATGGCTGCGCTGGTCTTTTAAAATTGCCTGGTTGGCGCTGAGGAAAGCTCCTTCCAGCAGCGATCGTGAACTTTCACTCGATTGCCAATGCTCGAGAAAATAGGCTTCGATGGCTTGGGTCGCCAGATGGCTTGCTTCCTGACCGCCAGCATGTCCACCCATACCATCCGCAACGATAAAAAAGCGCCCCTCTGCATCAATGCAGTAAGCATCCTGATTCACAGAGCGCAGAAGCCCCACATCTGTTAAACCTGTGAAAAGGCGTTTCAT
>DATNQS010000665.1:0-3063 GCA_036703925.1 Candidatus Sericytochromatia bacterium | reverse complement strand
TTTTTGGCTTAACCGCACTGAAGGCTTTCGCAGAACAAGACGGTCTCGTCCTTATGAAGCGTTTATGGACACCGTAGAGGCAATGGCGATTGGCTTGCTCTGCGCTGCCATGGTGCTAATACTATTGCGAGAGCTGACCTTAGACACGTCCCTGCGCGAGGCGCTTGGCAAGGTAATCTTTGAGTCAGTGCCCTTTGCTCTAGGGGTCGCCTTGGCGGGTCAGTTTTTAGGAGATACCCGCGATGCTGAGCCACAGCCACCCGAGCCTAGCTCGCCCTCTAGAACGGACGCAGCGGGCTCACTCAACGCAACCCTGGCGGATGTCGGTGCCACTCTCATCGGTGCGATCGTCATCGGGTTTAACATTTCGCCCACTGACGAGATTCCAATGGTGGCTGCGGCTGTTTCAGCACCGTGGCTGCTAAGTATAATCGCGGCATCGCTGCTCATTTCGTATGGCATTGTGTTTGAAGCAGGCTTTGCTGATCAGCGTAAACGGCAGCAGCAGCAAGGTCTTTTTCAACGCCCCTTAAGTGAGACTGTCATGTCTTATCTAGTGTCATTGATTGCAGCCATGATCATGCTGTGGTTTTTTGAGCGCCTGACGTTGAGTGACCCCTGGACAATGTGGTTAGAGCAAACATTGCTGCTGGGTCTTCCAGCCACTATTGGCGGCGCTGCTGGCAGGTTGACCTTATGAGTCAGCCTTTCCAAGCTTCTGACCCTAATAAGCCGCAACCCGACCAGCCGCAACAGCCCCCGCGATCGCGTGCCGAACGGATTACGTTTGGTATCGCGTCCTTCATTCTGGCGACTGTAGTGGGGTTAGTGGGCTATACCTGGCTGGATGAACAACAGCAACAACCGCCGCTCCTCTCTATCCTCAACACTGAACCCATTCGTGCTGCCAAAGGGCAATTTTATGTACCAATTACAGTGACCAATAGCGGCGGCGGTACGGCAGAAGCAGTACACGTACTGGCAGAGCTACGTATCGGTGGCACGATCGTGGAAACAGGCACTCTAGAAATCGACTTTCTATCCAGCCGAGAGGAAGCAGAAGGGGCGTTCATCTTCAGCCGTGACCCCAGACAAGGGCAACTGTCGCTACGAGTCGCTAGCTATAAGCTACCTTGAAGCCTAAAGAATCGCTCACGATCGTGCTCTCGCTGTCCTTCATAAGGCAAGCTCCGTTCGAGATCGCCGTAGGCAGTTTGAAACTCGATTAATAATGATTCAGCCATGTTCAGGTAAGGTTGGACTGCCACCCGATCTAGCCTCCATGTATCAGGGAGTATCGCCTTTTGCTCCAAAACAATTGTAGAGACGCTCCAGTGGAACGTCTCTACGAAGGGGAGTCTTTCAATTAGGACAGTTGTCTAGCTACAACCAATCAACAACTAGCTCCTAGACCACAGCCGCCGCTTCACGAGCCGCCGCCGCTTCATCTGGGTGAATGCCTAGACGAGTCAGGTTTACACGTCCCCGGTTGTCAATTTCGCGTACCTTGACGATCACTTCATCGCCGAGATTCACTTCATCTTCCACCTTGCCGACGCGATAGTCTGCTAGTTGCGAGATGTGGATCATGCCTTCTTTGCCAGGTAGGAACTCTACAAAGGCACCGATCGGAATCACACGGGTCACTTTACCGATATACACATCGCCCTGATTGAGCTTGCGCGTCATGCCCTGGATGATGCCGCGTGCTTTCTTCGCCGACTCGCCATCGATCGACGAAATTGTGACAATGCCCGTGTCTTCAATGTCGATCTTGGCTCCTGTTTCCTCAGTAATACCTTTGATGGTTTTACCGCCAGGACCGATGATCATGCCGATCATCTCGGGGTCAATCTTGATGGTTAGTAAGCGGGGTGCAAACAGCGACATCTCAGTACGCGGCTGGTTAATCGCTTCTAGCATCTTCGACAGGATGTGCAGACGGGCTGGCTTAGCTTCATTGATTGCTTGCGCAATAATCGCTAGCGGAAGACCGTTGAGCTTCATATCAAGCTGAAGCGCCGTGATGCCTGTATCCGTGCCTGCCACTTTGAAGTCCATGTCACCGAGGAAATCTTCAATCCCCTGAATGTCGGTTAGGATGCGGATTTCGTCTCCTTCTTTGATCAAACCCATGGCCGCACCGCTGACAGGTTTGGTAATAGGAACGCCTGCATCCATCAGCGCTAGCGTGGAGCCAGATACCGAACCCATTGACGTAGAACCGTTGGAAGACAGCACTTCAGAGACAACCCGCAGAACGTAAGGGAAGTCTTCTTTTTTAGGCAAAACGGGAATCAGAGCACGTTCTGCTAGGGCACCATGACCCACTTCACGGCGACCAGGGGTACGCATGGGTCGCGTTTCACCCACAGAATAGGGCGGGAAGTTGTAGTGGTGCAGGTAGCGCTTTTTCTCATCAGGATGGAGGTCATCCATTTCCTGCGCGTCACCAGGAGTGCCCAGTGTGACAACAGATAACACCTGCGTCAGCCCCCGATTGAACAAGCCACTGCCATGTACACGCGGCGGTAGCACACCAACCCGGCAGGAGATCGGACGCACTTCATCCAGTTTGCGACCATCGACTCGAATGCTGTCTTCAATCACCTGACGACGCATGAGGGTTTTAGTAACTTCTTTGAATGTGTTGCTCAACGCTTTAGGCGCTTTTGCGGAAGCCAGTTTTACTGGATCTTCTTCAGGCAGTTCGGCGATCGCCGCTACTACGGTTGCCTTAATTTCGTCCAGTGCAGCATCGCGAACGGGCTTATCTTTTTCGAAGCGACCGAGCACCTCTTTCACAGGTTGGGTGACGCGCTCTTTAATGAAATTTTCCAGCGTCAAATCAACTTCAGGCGGCGCTTCTTTAACCTGCTCAATGCCCAGTTCTTTCAACAAATCTAACTGTGCCTGAATCAAATCGCGCACGGCTTCGTAGCCAAAGTCGATCGCTTCAATGATGTCTTGCTCGGGTAACTGGTTTGCTCCCGCTTCTACCATGATCACGCCTTCCGGTGTGCCTGCGACCACTAGATCCAGATCACCCGACTCGATTTCGCT
>DATNQS010000664.1:0-6628 GCA_036703925.1 Candidatus Sericytochromatia bacterium | reverse complement strand
ACCTGATCGGGAAAAATTTCGCTGATGCCGCGCCGCAGCCAGGACAAATTGGACATTATGTTCAGAAATTAACGGGAGAACGCAGTGAATAGACAGCTTGACAGTTTCATGGCTCGTTTCACAGTGCTGGTCAGCTTCGAGAACGAGCGAATAGAGTCGCCGCGTTTGTTTGTAAAGCTAGCAACAAGCTGCCTGCCATTAATTTAACGTGGTTTGTCATCCATCCCGTAGTTATGATGTTAACCTTGCTGCTAAAGCCATGCGGATAGCTCCGTTTTAGGCGTGAATAGTATGATTGAGTACCTGTGACGCGATCGCTAGTAGTGGTGATTGTTCGCGGTCAAACCCTGCCCGTTCAATGATTGTAAGGATCTAAAGTCGTCGTGGCATCCAATACACTTCAACAACGCAAACAACCTGGCGCACCAGAGACGATTTATCAGGTTGTCAAAACTGTCGGCAAGGTGACAGGTGGCATGGTGCTCGGTGTCACGATGCTGTCGAGTTCGATCGTGGCAGGCGGCTTAGTTGGCTTAGCCATTAGCTTTCGCAATTTGCCCGATGTTCGTATTCTTCGCAGCTATGTACCCAGCGAAACGACTCATATCTACGATGTCAAAGGCAAACTGCTAACGAGCATTCATGGCGAAGCAAATCGGGAGGTAGTGCCGCTTGATCAAATTTCTCCCGATCTAAAGCGGGCAGTCTTGGCGATCGAAGACAGCTACTTCTACTCTCATCGCGGCGTGAATCCAGGTGCTGTCCTCCGTGCCTTTTTGGCAAACTGGTCAACAGGTGCAACGGTTGAAGGTGGCTCTACACTGACGATGCAGTTGGTCAAAAACCTGTTCTTGACTCCTAAACGTGCGTTTAGCCGCAAAGTGGCAGAGTCTGTGCTGGCGCTACGGCTAGAGCAAATCTTCTCGAAAGAGCAGGTTTTTGAAATGTATCTGAACCAGGTTTACTGGGGACACAATACCTATGGGGCGGAGACGGCTGCTGAGAGCTACTTTGGGAAATCGTCTGCGAAGCTGACGCTGGCGGAATCTGCAATGATGGCAGGGCTGATTCAGGCTCCCGAAAGCCTCAGTCCTTTTATTGACTATAAAGGGGCAAAACAGCGACAGTTAGCTGTGTTGCGTCGGATGAAAGACCTGAACTGGATTACCCCTCAAGAGGAAGCCGCTGCCCGTAAGCAGCCACTGAAGCTAGGAAAGATTACCTCCTTTCAGGGCAGCACCATCCCGTATGTAACTGAAGCGGCGGTGCAGGAGTTGACGAAGCGCTTTGGAAAAGATGCTGTACTCAAGGGTGGTATGCGGGTTCAGACTACAGTCGATACCAAGCTTCAGCGTGTTGCAGAAGATGTGGTGAAGCGAGGGCATGAAAATTTACTGAACCAGGGTGTTTATGCCGATCAAATGGCTCTGGTAGCAGTTGACCCGCGTACCCATTTTGTCAAGGCAATGGTCGGTGGGGTTGATCATCGCAAGAGCCAGTATAACCGAGCCATGCAATCCCTTCGGCAGCCTGGTTCTGCCTTTAAACCGTTTGTCTATTACACGGCATTTGCCTCTGGTCGCTATGCGCCTGATTCGACGGTTTCAGATACGCCCGTAAGCTACCCCGATGGCTATGAATACTACTCGCCGCAGAACTACGATAATTCGTTCGGTGGCCCCATGTCCATTCGGAGGGCGCTCGAACAATCGCGTAACGTGCCAGTCGTACGGCTCGGTCAGGACATAGGGCTAAATAAGGTAATTGATGTCATGCGGACGATCGGCGTTCGTAGTCCAATCGAGCCTGTTGTTTCCTTACCGCTCGGTGCGGTTGACCTGACTCCGCTGGAAATGGCTGGAGCCTATGCCACCTTTGCTAGCAACGGTTGGTACTCTGAAACAACGCTAATCGTACAAGTTACAGACAGCACCGGCAACGTCTTACTGGATAATACGCCCAAACCGCAGCTTGTACTCGATCCGTGGTCTACAGCCTCCCTCACGGATGTACTACAAGGAGTAATCTCTCGAGGGACAGGGGTGTCAGCTAGGCTTGATCGTCCCGCTGCTGGCAAAACAGGTACGACCTCATCTGAACGCGATATCTGGTTCGTGGGCTATGTGCCTCAGCTTTCAACCGCTGTTTGGGTTGGTAATGATGACTATCGACCGATCGGCAGAGGCGCAACAGGTGGTGGCTTTGTGGCTCCCGTATGGCGCGACTTTATGCAACAAGCTTTACGAGACGTTCCAGTTGAGAACTTTCGATCGCCCTCCGAATTTAGCCGACCCTAGAGAGCGGTTAATTGCTAGTTTTTGGTTGTTAGACCGTCCTTCTAGCAACTAAAAACTAATAACCAACAACTATCATACCGTTTTTTCTACGTCGGCTTTCATGCGCTCTAGAGTCCGGTTCATCTGGTCGAACATTTGCTGCGGCGTCATACCAAACTGACCAAGCTGTGTGCGGAGTTGCTCTACGGTCATTTGTGCCATAAAGTCTTCCGACAGCTCAAACCGCTTCATAAAAACACGGTAGCGATCCATAATGGCTTCCATCTGTTCGATGAAGAGCTTTTTACCCGCACGATCGAACTTCCCATAATCAGCTCCGAGCGTCATCAGCGATTGGTAGTCTCCAAAGAGCTGTTTAGCCTCTTGCTGCACGATTTCAGAATCAAAAAATCCCATCGCTTTAAGTTTTTGCTAATAATTTTGACTGGAGAGAATACTGCTTGCCGGAGCTTTTAGGTACAACCGAACCTGTGAGACACAATTATTCTAATTCAATGTCTGGATTCGTTTAAGCCTCTGGTAGGTAGGGGTTTCACTACCTCAAGCTCTAAGCCTGCACGTATCCCATTGCCACGCCATAAATGCCCCTTGTTCTCAGCCCTTCTTCTAGGGAGAAGGAAGCAAGGTTCAAAGTCCTTCTCCTTAAGGAGAGGAATTTGGGATAAGGGTTGAAAGGCTTGGCTACACAAGTAAAAGGCTCCCATCAGCCGTCATCGGCAAATCTCACATAGTTCGATGATTTTTGTCTGTAGGGTGAGCCGTTCCTCGGCTCCACATTTGAGGCTTGCTTCTAGTTCTAGCAGCAGGGGCAGCGTTTGAAGCAGCGTGTGGGCTGACAATGACTCAACCTCTTTTTGGAGAAAGTAGAGGCGTTTGGGGTTTCGGAGTTCGGCGGCTTGAGCGATCGCCTGCTCGCTACGTTCGCCTGCTTCCCGCATAATTTTAATCCAAACCCAGGTGCGAAACTGTGTCACTAAACTACTAACAATGCGTAATGCCGGTTCGTTCTGGCGCAGTAAGTCCGCAATAAGATCAAGCGCTTGAGCCGTTTGACCCTGACGGATAGCGGCAGCAAGCTGAATGGTACTTTGGCTGCTGGCTGTTACAAGGGTGGCGATCGCGGCTTCATCTAACGGCTGCTTTGAGTTGCCAACATAGAGCCGCAGTTTTTCTAGTTCACTATGCAGTTGACGGGTGTCATTACCGACTAACTCTGCCAGCAGCTCCGCACCATGCGTGGTTAGCTTCACCCCGGTTTCCTGAGCAAGCTGCTTTACCTGTTTGACTAACAAATCGGTTTTCCAGGTCGGAATCAGCCCAAACTCCTGGATTGTGGCGTGCTTTTGCAGTAGTTTGGTTGATTTCAAGCGGCTGTCAGGTTTGCTGCTCGTCGTCAACAGCAGAGTTGTCGTCTCAGGCAGCTCTGGTAACGTGCGTTCTAGCTCGGTCAGCAGGCTCTCAGGGCACCGTTGACAAAGCGAGGTATCTGCCAGCCAAACGAGACGATGAGCCGCACCAAAAGGAGGTGTCATCGACTGATTGAGCGCCTGCATGATTGCGGCGGGCTGGTCAGCCGTGATTTTGTCATAGTTGAAACTGCTCCAGACAGGATCGAGCAACTGCCGATGGAGTGTCGTTGCTGCCTGAGCGATCGCAAAATCATCTTCACCCCAGTAAAGGTAAATTGGCATTTAGAATACCGCCTCTTGTCGCTCGTAATTGTATTGTCCTAGCAATCCTGTCAGACTGGATTTAGATTATGGTGGGGATCAAGTAATTTTCAAATACTGGACCTTACAAGCAAGCCTTCGCCCGATCGGCGCTTCCAGCTTGAGAAGACGAGATGATGCAGAAGGCTGCTAAAGTAACCAGTCGTAACGATATATTCAGTACCTTGCGAGGCGATCGACATTGGACGAGAACTACCAGACTTACCTGAATCGGGCAATGCGTCTGACATTACCAGAAACATATCGCTCACAGGTGCAGCACCTTCAGGAATCTCCTAAGTTTCAACGGCACGCGGAAAAAGGGTGGCAACCCGCTCCCTTTCCGGGCTATACAATTGTGACCCCGCCAGGAAACGAAGAAACCGGAAATGCGGCGTTGTATGAGAGCTTGAAGCAATATCAGCAGCAGTTAGCGCAGCAATTAGGCGCTGACCTGTTTGTGCCAGTGCCACCCGAAAGCTTTCACCTGACGCTGGCTGACTTGATTTGGGATAGCGCTTACCGTGATACCAGTCAACACAAGCCTGAGTTTGAGGCGCAGCTTCAAGAGCAGATTGCAACAATCTTTCGTCAATCGCAAACGGTTGCTGAAGGTAAGCCTTTACACTTTCAAGCGCTAGGACTCATGGTAATGCCACGAGCGATCGCAATCTGCTTGGCACCCGCAGACGAGCATTCCTACGATCGAGCGCTCAAGCTCCGTCGTGCCGTTTTTCAGAATTCTGACTTAATTGGCTTGGGCATTGAGCAGCAGTATTATTTCACGCCTCACATTACTCTGGGCTATTTCGGTACCATTCCAGCGCCCGAAACATTGACCACGCTTGGCGATCGCTTTGTGCAACTGAACCAGCAGTGGCTGGAGCAAGAGTCCAACGTCTTTGAGGTAAAGCGAGCAGAATTACGTAAATTTGACGATATGACTCACTACTATCGAGAACCTGACTGGGCAGTCTTTACGTTCTAAGTTTGCGTGTTGACTGGGTTTTACTTAAACCTCGAATGCGAGTCTTAACAGCCGCTCTAGGCGTTGCTCAACAGATGCTCGTGCTAAGGACTGCAAGCTAGCATGATCCACGCTCTGTCCCTCAGAGCGTGGATTAAAGCCTCTGTAAACCTCACAATTTACAGGGACAAACGCCTCTGCATCGTTATGAGAAGGTAATACTATGCTCTGAAAGAGAAAATCTGACTTTATTGAATCTCTGTCCCTTAGAATGAAACGACTGCAAGTTTTGGGCACCTGTGGGGCTAATTGTCGTCAGTACAAACAACACTACTCTCAAGCTTGATTGCTCGTTGAGCGTGAAAGCTGATCGTAATTGCAGGGCAGTCTTTGCGTCTGTCTTGCAATTTGTTAGCCCCTTGAACAAGGGCAAGCACGATCGAAAGTACTGTTTGTGCGCGATCGTCCCCTCCAGTTTTAAAGCATTGTTTTTTCCAAATCCTTCTTTATTCCTGGAACTTATTGCACCTAAAATAGTTCAAAGCTTATTGAAACCTCTAGTGTGCTAGTTTTTACAGTGTCATATCTAACGATGATGCAACCTTCTTTTACTGGTCTACGCTTCATGCTTCACTCTGGCTTGTCACGCCTTCTGCTCGTTGGCGCACTTTCTACAGTGGGAGTGCTGGCTAACTATACTCCTAGCCTGACGCAGCGATCGATCAATCTCGGTCTGGGAGAAGCTGCCTCTGCTCAATCGCCTACGCCTCCGATCAGTCAGTATGCTCGTGCTGCATTGTCGATCGAGCAGGAGCGCCAGCAAGACCATGCTGAGGTGAAGCGCATTATGGGCGGTAAGGTGCCTGAAGATGTGTGCCGTCAAAAAAACATTCCTTCGGCTGTGCGTGACATTTGCAATCGTTTCCTCAAGCGCTCTGCCGATATCATTAAAGAAAATGGGTTAACCATTTCCCAATTTAACGAAATGACACGGCAAAAAGAGAGCGACCCAGCCTTGCAACAGAGAATTCAAGGCGAGTTGCTGAAGCTACAGAAGACAGCACCTTAGCTGTTTATCCCGCCCGATCGAACACAAGCAAAAAGCGGTTAGCGTTTTCTGGCACTCCATAGCAAAGCGGCCGGTCGTCCTTAAACAGATTTGCGCGATCGATAATCCTTCGAGCGAGTGATCGCTTAATGAGGGTGATGGCTCGATCGTTGTAGCGTTGTAAATTACGCCTCTAAAACCGCTAAAAAGTGTGTTTTGATACTCAATGCGTGGTCATGATTCTGTAAACCCTTATTGAGGGCACTGTGATTGCTTTGCTTTTTGGCTCAATGGCTTTGATAGCAGTTAGTTGAATCTGGGAGATCGGCTTAGTAAGGCTTTAAGCTTCTGCGAAACTAACCCCAGTTCAAAGCCTTCAAGCTTAAGTGCAGCAGTCACAATCAGTCTCTGGCAATAACGCAATTAGTAGGAGGTTTGCATGAGTGGACTTGGCGGTCTCAATAAAGCACCGGATGGAGTTGTGCTGGGCTTGGTGCAGCTACAACTGCCTAACGTCGTTACCCCGGAAGACCTGTCAACCCAAACGCAGCGCATTGTTGACATGGTTGGCAAAGCGCGCCGTAACTTGCCGACGATGGATCTGGTT
>DATNQS010000663.1:0-5489 GCA_036703925.1 Candidatus Sericytochromatia bacterium | reverse complement strand
CGCTTATACACAGGCGTTTACGCGACTGGGCGGCACGGTGCAAATCGATTCAGCAAAAACCCTCCTACGTAGTGATTCGCGTGTGACAGGCGTGGTGGGTGAAGCAAACACCTATTACGGTGCCAATACGGTCGTCTGTGCGGGTGCCTTCAGCCGCTCACTACTGAAGGCAGCAGGGATACCCGTTCGGCTTTACTTTACCCATGCAGAACTGCTAGAAACCCCGCCTGTCGATTTGCAATTGCGATCGCTCGTCATGCCAGCCGATACCAGGCGTTTTCAGCTTGAGGCCGACTCTAGCACTGCCGCACTTGACCACCTTTGGGATCAACCCGGACATGAACCAATGCCGCTGATCCTAGACCCTGGAGCCATTCAACTGCTCAATGGCAGCGTAAGAATGGGGCAGATCAGCCGAGTGCTGACCGACCTCAATGCACCCATTGATCCGGTTGAAAGCGAGGGCAAAATGCGGCGAAGCATTGAGGCTGTCTTACCTGCTTTAGCATCACTGCCCGGTACATGGCATCACTGCCTGATTGCCTTTAGCAGCGATCGCCTGCCCCTCATTGGCGCACTCCCCCATACAGAAGGCATCCATCTGTTTTCAGGCTTCAGCAATCCACTGGCGATCGTGCCACCCCTAGCAAGGCGCTTTGCTAGCAGCGCGATCGGACAAAAAGATGAACTATTGACCCACCTTTCGCCCGATCGTTTTGCATAGTCGTTAGCTATATGTTGATAGTTGTTAGCTACTAAAACTAACAACTATCAACCAATCACTAAAAACTAAACTGTGCCCGCACGTTACCCACAAAAATTGTCGGGTTGCTGTCGAAGTTGTTGGCATTAAAGATCGCATAGAACGAAGGCACAATGGCAATATTGTCGTTGAGCGGGTAGAAGTAAGAGACCTCTAGCTCAGACATCGTGCCGCCATCGCCAGCACCAGATACGAAGTACTGTCTACCGTCAAGAATATCCATTGGTACTAGGAACGTAACCACTCCCAACGCTCCTTTTTTGAGCAAGTCAGGAAAACCAAGACCAACTTGAAACGACTGCACATTCACGTCCTCATCAATCGGTGCAAGGTGAGTACTGCCGTAGCTATAGCGCCCAAAAATACCAAAGCCTTTCGTGATCAACCAATCAAAGTTGAATGCAAATGTATCAGCATTGGAGTTCTTAAGCGGCGGACCGCCAAAGCCACCATCAAGATAGCCATAAGGGATTGGTTCACCTAGGGCTCCACCAATGGTGCCAAAGATCTGTTGGAAATTGGTACGGTTATACATAAAGCGCAGATTGATATTTTCCGTTGGCGAAAACGTCAACTCAGCGGTTGTAGTGTTAGTGCCGTTAAATAAGCCTTGCGATGGATTACTAGAGGAGTTGAAGAGCGCGCTGGTCAAAAACTCAGTATTCTCACCTAAATAGGCAACCGCCAAACGGAACTGTTTATTGATATTCCACTCAATGACAGCACCTGATCCACGATCAATTGTGTTTGTCTGGGTGCTACCGATCGAGTCAAAACTGCCTGCTCCCGTGAGGAAGAAGGTAAAGCGGTTGAAGTCAAAGTGGCGATACCAGTTTACACGGGGACCGACGGTGATCTTAATCGAGTCGTTCAGCGGGAAACTGTAGAACAAATCATGGATGACAAAATCGTTCCGACCATTCAACGTGCCTGCTGTTTGATCGGTAAAGGGTGAACCAAAGGCATTAAAGAAGCCCGCCGACGCATATTGATTGATCGGCGAAATACCGTTACCAGCGGTTAGCTGAGTGACGAGGTTATCTTTACCCGAAAACGATGTGTTAAAGGTCAGCCAGGTCAAAAAGCTGAATGTTGGTTCCGGAGAACCTGTTACCTGTCTCGTTGGTGTACCCGTAATTGGATCACGGGTGTTAAAGAAACGCCCATTGCCAGGGTCATTGACGCTACCAGGAGGACCTTCAAACGTCACGTCCCGACCAGCGTTTGCAGATGAGAGGTTAAACCAAACCAAACCATTCAGCTTGGTCGTCGTAGAGAACTGCTGTTTCTCCAAAGTGCCTGTGCGTGCTTCTAGCGCATCAACCCGCCCACGTACAGTAGCGAGTTCTGCCGCAAACTCTTCCTGAAGCTTCTGTACGGCTAGCAAATCTTCTTTTTTAACTAGATCAGCCGTGCCCGCCGCAATCAGTTCATTGATCCGATCCATACAGGCATTTAGCCCAGCCGCAAACTCGTAGCGAGTCAGCGCACGGTTGCCTCTGAAGGTTCGATCGGGATACCCAACTATACAGCCGTAGCGTTCAACCAACGATTGCAGCGCTTGAAAGGCCCAATCCGTCGGCTGAACATCAGTAAGCTGAGAGACTGATGTTACCTGATCGATCGCGCTGGGATCATCTGCCTGTGCGTCGTCTGCATCGGCTGGCTGCATCTCAGCAACATTGGCAATCCCCTCGATCGCGCTGGCGTGCAAGGTTGGCTGGGGCGCTTGCTTGGCAGCGATCGGTTGTGCAGCGATCGGTTGTGCAGTGATGGGTTGTGCCGCAGCGGGCAAACTGACTGCATCAGGATGAGTATCAGCAACCGCTTGCAAGGGGTTGGTAGAACTTTGCGAGGCTCTCACACCCGTTGCTGTTAGCCCTGCGACGGCTCCTGCAATGACTAAAGCTGTACATAGATTGGCTGGCGTAGCCAAAAGAAATTGCCATCGTTTAGAAACAATAGACATCAAAACCTCACACCACATAACTGAACGAATCAATTTGAAAGCATACTAAAGCTCATGTCGAAGCGATGTAATTTTCGACACATTAAATCTTTCTAAAGGTATAGATGTCTGATAGCACATCAGTGACCCAGCCTTAGAGCCACCCACTTCTCGCTCGTTGGGGGATCGATCGCCTCTGACTTTTGAGCCGTATCATTTAATTACCCATAAACCGATATAGAAATGTGGCTTTCTTGATTGTTTTAGCGATCGTTTGTCTGTATTATGAGCTCTTATCGCACAACTTACGCTATCCCGATTGATTAGCCGTATATTCAAGGAGACATAGAATGACTGTCCGGCAGCGCGCTCCCAAGCCTCTGGGAAACCTTATGTACTACTTTACTGATCGACTCAGATTTGCCTCCTTCAGACAGTTCGTATCCCTTTTTGTCGTGGGAGCAGTGCTGAGTCTATCGATCGCTGCCTGCTCTTCGGGCAATAATGCCACCACTCCCGCTGCCGGTGGCAGTGCCAGCCCTGTCGCTGACCAGAAAAAGGATGTTGAACTCACTCTGGTTGCCTACGCTGTGCCTAAAGAGGCGCATGATGCCATCATTCCAAAATTTGTGGAAAAATGGAAAACCGAGAAGGGACAGAACGTTACCTTTAATCAAAGCTACGGTGGCTCTGGCTCTCAAACCCGCGCCATTATCGACGGATTGGAAGCCGATGTCGTCAACTTGGCATTAGGAGCCGACGTACTTAAGCTAGTGAAGGCAGGGATGGTCAGTCCTGACTGGAGTACGAAAGTGCCCAATAACGGCATCGTGGGCGAAACAGTAGTGGCTGTCACTACCCGCGAAGGCAACCCAAAAAACATTAAAACCTTTGCAGATTTGACCCGCGACGATGTGAAGTGGGTGACGGCTGACCCAAAAACCTCTGGGGGCGCTCGCTGGAACTTCCTCGCACTCTGGGATTACAACCTCAAAACGGGTGGCAATGAAGCTAAAGCGAAGGATTTCGTTGCCAAAGCCTATAAGAATGTGGTCGTCCTGGCAAAAGATGCGCGTGAATCAACGGATGCTTTTGCTAAGCAAGGTCAGGGGGATGCGCTACTAAACTACGAAAACGAAGTGATTCTGGCAAAAAACAAGGGTGAGAAGCTGGACTATGTGGTGCCTGAAGTTAACTTCTCGATCGACATTCCAGTGGCTGTAGTCGATAAAAATGTCGATAAGCACGGCACCCGCGAAGTGGCTGAAGCCTTCGTCCAGTACTTATTTACGCCCGAAGCACAAGCAGAGTTCATCAAGCTTGGCTTCAGACCGCTTGCCGCTAGTGCAGACAAGAATAAAGAGCTAGCTGCAAAATATCCTCCCGTGAAGACACTCGGTACAATCAAAGAGTTCGGCGGCTGGGAACAGGCTCAAGATAAGTACTTTGGCGATAAAGGCGTTTTTGATGAGATCCGTGCTGCCAGGTAACATACCGCTGTAAATTCGGTTTCGCGCTTACAGGAGCAAGATTACCTTGCTCCTGTGTTTTTGACGATCGCTCAGACCCTTTGCTTCAGCGTCAACATCCCTCCTTCTCGCAGCACCGCGATGGCTCTCTACAACAGTGTAGTTGAGACAAAGTGAAGGGGTAGAACTCCTGTTGCCTCGCCGCTCTAAAAACTGTGCGTCTCTAACGGTTAACCGGGTAGCGCATTTAACAGTGAGCCGATCGTTTGTATGCCGATAAGCAGCACCAGACCACTGATTGCCACGATCGCCAGGGGACGCAGCGTTGCCTGAAGCTGCTTTAACTGACGTTCTAGATCGCTTTCGTAGTAGTCTGCCAATTTGACCAGCATTTCGTCCAAATTGCCCGTCTCTTCGCCTGTGCGGAGCATTTGCAGTGCCAGCGCTGGCAGCTTTCCAGCCAAGCTTTGGCTCAAGGTTTGTCCCGCTTGAATGTGACGGGAGGCGATCGCCAGCGTTTTTCGCAACTCCATATCAGGAATGTGCGATCGCACCAGTTCCAGTGCTTGCAACAGCGGCACTCCACACCGCAGTGGCAGTGCCAGTTCGGTAAAGTAAAGGAGCGATCGCGACTGGGCAATCCCTTTTAGAAACGGTACGCTTGCCATGAGTTGCTGACCGTTGCCTATTGCCCCCAGCAGCCGTCTACTACCAAAGACGATCGCCGTCAGTAATGCTGCCAGAACGAAGAATCCTGGTTGCAACACAAAGGCTGTACTGCGCGAAAGTAATGCGACCAGCAGCGTCAATAAGGCAAAGCCAACGATGACGACCGATGTGATCACAGAGCCATAGAGCTTTTGTCGTCGGTGCTGGGTTTCGGCAGCGATCGCCAGCCGCTCAAACGTTTCTGCCAATGCGCCGCTATACTCGGCTGTACGAATGAGCGCGATCGTCCATTGGTCAAAGTGGGGCGATCGACCATTGAGCGCGGTTGCCAGCTCTTGACCCGCTTCCACTTTAAGGCTGGCTTCTTTGAGCGATCGCTGTAAGGTGCTGCTGCAATCCTTTCCCGCCATACCCAAACTCTGCTGCACTGGAATACCAGCCTTGAGCAACGCTGCGAACTGATGGAAAAAACGAGCCGATTCCAGCATGATGAAAAGTCTTGAGTGAAAAGTTTTGAGTTTTAAGTTAGCGCAACTCAAAACCCAAAACTTACAACTCTCAACTTAATACTCTGGTACGGATGGATCAACTTCCCGGCTCCATGCCGTGATTCCACCTGTAACGTTGATGCCTTCAATGC
>DATNQS010000662.1:0-7255 GCA_036703925.1 Candidatus Sericytochromatia bacterium | reverse complement strand
TGGATGGTCGAAAAGAGTGAAGGTCACAGCCTCTTTCATTCATCTTTTGGGCCCTTGAGCAGAATGTGACCGCGGGCAATGCGTTCAATCAATTCGGAGCGCGAGAGCTGCCAAGTTTGCGCTAAGGTTTCCAGCAGTTTTTGCCCCGTTGGGGTTAAGGCTAGGGAGGTCGGTACCTTCACTTCGTTATAGAGTTCGGGTTGTCCGCGCAGACTTTTTTGACCGTGGCGTGGCATAGGTGTTTCCTGTGGCAGGGGTGTAGGGGGCGCGGGCTCACCGTCTCAGCCGGAAAAAAGCAAAAAGAGCCCGCAAGTCTAGATGACTGCGAGCTCTTGGAGGGATAACTCGTTATTAATTGCTTTGAGCACACCCGACTACCGATCGCTTCAAGGTATCCAAGACGTGCTCTGGCAATGGTTTTGTTGCCAGCGACGGGGGATAGCTAATGCTGTTGGCGGCTACGGGTGGGTCGCTCTAGCTCTCATAGTAGCAAGGCGGCCGTATAAGTACAACTGTTCGATTCAACGACGCTCTCAAGGGGGGATGCTTGTGGCATCATCGCCTCTCATAGAGCCGCAGGGCACACATGCCAAGCGTTGCTTGTCGTCAACGTGGACAAGCGAGCACTCTTAGGCTCACGCTAGAGCAATTCGATGGGAGTCAAGGTGTCAGTGGCACGCCTTCCGCCACTGACACCTTGGAGCCGTTGAGTCCAATGACAGTCCAACACTCCCAAAGCTAGACTCACCTAAAGCTTGTCACCGCCATCGCAGCATGCTTTCAGCCTTGCGTTTCTGCCGCTGTAACCGTTTGGGCGTCATTCAAATGGGTAGAGTGATCGGCAAGTTAGCTGATCTGATGAATGAGCGGTCATGGCAGGGGATTTCATCCCATCTCAGTAGCATGAAAATTGGCTTCAGCTATTCCAGGCAGTACAATAATCCAAACGACCACTTCTTGAAGGATGCTAAGAAGCAGCAGGAATGAAACATACATCCCCTCCAGGTATTTAACTGGAATAGTTGAACCTGAATCGGTTGGAGTTCCTCCAATTCAGTGCCCCAAGCCATAGTGCAACGCAGGTTAATAGCGCATGGAACTGATCGAGCGCACTCAACTTAGAGCCTTTGTTGTTGAACGGCTGAACCAAATCGGGGAGAACCTGATTGGGCTTGAGACTGATCGAGATTTAGAGAAAGCAGCTGTTCGCCTAACAACACTGCAACTTCTGGATTTAGCCGAGGTTTTAGAGACGATCGCTAAAGCCCCTGAAGTCTTTGCATTTAGTGGATCTCCAGACACAAGCCCACCGGCTGGAACGCTCTATTACGAAGTAGGCACTGATTCTCTCTATCGCAAATGCACTAGCGGCGAACTACCCAAATGCTTTCACCCTGAGTTTTTCCTTGAGTTTGATGAGCCTGCTCAAGGTAGAACTGTTTGGCGAAGAGTATTCAATGCCGAGTTTGGCTTGACACTCAATGTTATCCGGCAACTAACGCTAGAGGAAGCGGCTGCCAAAGCGAACACTCTACGCCAAGCATCTGAACGCTTTAGCGAGTCATTTGAATCTCTAGAGGCGCTTAGCACCAATCTTACAAAGGTCTTTGAAGAATTAGAGGTTAAGAGCGCCACTGATCTAACTTATCCCAAAATTGAACCTTCATTGTTCCAGATGGATTCATTCGCCACGATCCCTACAGCTGTGGCAATGGTGAGCAGTATCTATGCTCAGCTTCGGAAAGATCTCTGGCAACAAGATCAAAACGGCTTGGGCTACTTCCAGCATCGAGCTAAAGGTAATTCAAATAACTACGTTGAGCATTACATCAGCAACCCCGGTGATGTGGAAGTCATGCCCTGGGAGCAGGCTGAACAGATTATCGACAAATTTGGTTTCACAACTGTGAAGCTGCATCTGCTGTTTGCAGCCCACACAATGAACCAAGCTGAACCATGGAGAAGCGGATTTGTCTTGAAAGGCACGTCTCTTCTCAAAGAACTGGGCTGGGATAAGCGTACCGATCTACCAATGCACGTAAAGCTCAATGAAATTGCTAAGGCAGCCTTTGTTCTTGATTGCTTATTGGTGCGAACGGTATGGATTGAGGGACGGAGCAAACAAGGCAGAATCGATGCCAGCATGCCTACTGGCAGAATGTGGACGGTTGTAATCGACCCTCATGGGCAACTTGATGTCGATGGCAAGATTTCACACCCAGAAGAGGTCTATCTGGGTGTTCAACCTGGAATGATCTTCGAGCGCTTTCTAAACAAGGCAGGGAGCAAGCTTAAAGAGGCACTCTATCAGTTTGGTTATATCGCTCAGGAAGTACTCAAGATTGACCCCTATCACGATGAACTAGCCTTGCGGATGGCAATTCACCTAACAATGGACAGCCGCATTCACCCTAGTGGAAAGTATCAGGTCGGATCACTGCTGGAGACTATTCTCCCAAAAGCGATCGTTGATAATGCACGAAGAGACTCCCGCAGAGCCTTTGACCTGAAAAAACGGTGGGATAGCGCCTTATTGCTGTTACAGCAGTTGGATTGGTCTGTCGAATTTGACGCGTCTTACTCAGAAGTGATTAGACCTGGACACAAAGGACGAAATCCTAAAGGTTATTTAGACACCCTCTTGGTTGCTGGAATCACAATTAAACCCAAAGCACCAATCCCCGCACTACTTAGCGCTAAAACTGAACTTAAACGCATCCAACCTAAAGCAAAGCCCGCTTCTACCTTGACTGGCGATCAAATCCGTCAGGCACGAGAAGCCAAAGAGTGGAACCAAAGAAAATTGGCAGGATGGATGGGAGTCTCTCAATCCTTGATTAACCATTGGGAAAAGGGCAAACGTACTCCTAACGCTGATCAAGAAGCTCGCTTACGTCTCGTCCTTAACATTGAGGGTCGATTACACCCTCCACTGCCAGCAGGACTTGTAATCAAAAAAATATTCTAAAAATTCGCCTCTAAACCTTTACACAGCAAGTGTTTTAGCTTGATTACAAAAGCTCTAGAATCTCAGGATCAAATCTCTAGGATCTCAGGATAATTACTCTAGGATCTCAGGATAATGTTTTTCTGAAACCCTTACACAGTAAGCTTTTCAGCTTTGATTACAAACCTGATCAATATAGAGTAATAGATCCGGTCTCCAGCAGCATTGAATTATCTCTGGCAGAATGTCTCCTCAACGCCTCTACTGTTGAAGTAAGCAAAAGACACCATGCCAGGTTCACCCGCTTTAATCGATCGTCTGCCTGCTGTTCCACTGAACCCATTGCTCTACCGAGCCGATGCCGATCATGTTCAAGAATGGCTTAACAGTGGCGTTGACCCTGGCATCATCGCACTCAACGTCGAAACTCTTACCGATACTGCCACTGACAGCTATGCCGAGAGTCTGTTTCCGATCGCCGAACGCTTAAACTGGAAGGTGGCTCGCTTCGGGCAGAAAACTCGCTCAAACCTGCGTGGGTGGTGGGTCAGTGGCATTGACCCGCTCAACAACTGGCAGCCGATGACATGGGGACGCTTCAAACCCGATACCGCAACTCCCATATTGGATCGGGAAAAGGGGAAACCTGCCAAGTATCTCAGTCCCAGCCTCGGCTCCGGCTCTAGTCGGCTTGTGCTGCTGGATGTACCCCCATATCTCTGGGACAAGATCGCTCAACGCTCTGGCATTCCCATTGCAAGAAGCGATTCTCTGCGAGACGGCAAAGCCGAACGCCCCCTTGGTTTTTGGCACTGGGTTTGGAAATATAACGTACCTGTCATCCTGACGGAAGGGGAGAAGAAAGCAGGCTGTTTGTTGACCCAGGGATATGCCGCGATCGCCTTACCCGGTATTTTCAACGGCTACCGCAAAGAGACCCGCAAACTCATTCCAGAATTGGCTCACCTTGCCACGCCAGAACGATCGGTCTCGATCTGCTTCGATTACGAAACCAAGCCCAAAACCATCAAAGACCTTACCCTGGCAACCACAAAACTCGGTAAGTTACTAAAGCTTGCCGGGTGTGTCGTCAACGTCATTGCACTGCCCGGACCCCAAAAGGGGGTGGATGACTTCATCGTGGCGCAGGGACAGCAACCTTTCGAAACGCTCTACAAGTCTGCTCTATCTCTAGAGTTCTGGCTAGCCACCAAACTCTGGGCACTGACCTATGCCCCAACTCTCACGCTGAATCAGCCTTACCTAGACAATCTACCTTATCCAGCGTCTGGTTTGGCCTGCATCAAGAGCGCTAAGGGCACGGGCAAAACCACCGCACTGCAAGCCCTGATTCGGGAAGCGACGAGCACTGGACGCAAAGTGCTGGTCATTACCCATCGCATTCAGCTCGGTCGTGCCATCTGTGACAGCATCGGCATTGACTGGATTGAGGACGTGAAAGAGTCAGAAACCCAGGGTTTATTGGGTTATGGACTCTGCATCGACTCGCTACACGCTACCTCGCAGGCTCACTTTAACCCACAGTCCTGGAAAGGGGCGATCGTCATTCTGGATGAAGTCGAACAGGTCCTCTGGCATGCTCTCAATTCCAGCACCTGCTACGACCATCGAGTAAAAATCCTCGAAACCCTGCGGGAATTGGTGCAGGTAGCGTTGAGTAGCGAGGGGTTGATTATTGCCCAGGATGCTGATCTCTCTGATGTCAGCGTTGACTACCTCAAGGGCTTAGTCGATGAACCCGTTGAATCCTGGCTCGTCGTCAACCAGTGGCAGCCAGAAACCGGCTGGGCAGTCTCGTTCTACGACACGAAGAACCCAGCGCCACTGGTGGCACGGATGGACGACTTTCTTGGGCAAGGAGCCATCTTTGTCGCGCTGGATTCCCAGAAAGTCAGCGGCAGATGGAGTTCTAAGAACCTGGAAACCTACCTCCAGTCTCGCTATCCCGACAAACGCATTCTCCGCATTGACTCTGAAAGCGTGGCTGACCCCCAGCATCCGGCTTATGGCATTGTGTCGCGGCTTAATCAAGCCTTGACTCACTACGACATTGTTCTGGCAACCCCAACGATCGGCACAGGCGTTTCGATCGACGTGCGCGGACACTTCAAAGCGGTCTTTGGCATCTTTCAGGGTGTCACGCCCGATGCAGAATCTCGACAGGCATTGGCACGAGTCCGAGAGCCAGTACCCCGCTTTGTGTGGGCAGCTCGCTTTGGTCCCGGTAAGGTCGGCAACGGCAGTTGCAGCTATCAGGATGTGATTCACTCCACCACCAAAGCAGTGAAATACAACATTGCACTGCTCAAGGATGTAGATTTCGATCTTGATGCCCAAACCGACCCCATTACCCTTCGCAGTTGGGCAAAGATGGCATCTCGTGTCAATGTGTCGCTATGGAGCTATCGCAACGAGTGCCGCAATGGGTTAGTGATGGAAGGGCACCAGGTCACAACTGTCACCGATGACTTGCTTAAACTGCTGCCCACCGAGTTCCAAGCCTTTTGCACTGAACTTTCTCAACTGTTTGGAGTCAAGGAAATTGCAGAGACGCTGCAAGCAGATTTGCTCAAGGGCGTACTGCAATTCCCCGGCGTTGAGTACCTACAGTGGCAGCACGATGAGGTCATCACCGGACTCGTTACCGAAGACATCAAAGCGGTACAGGCAGAGGGTCGCTTGAGTGAAGCACAGGCGATCGCTACTGCACCTGACCTGACGCCACCCGAATACGACAGCCTGAAGGATCAGCGGGCAAAAACTACTAACGAACGCTATGCCCAGCATAAACATGAGCTACAACGCCGCTATCCCATCCCTGTTACGCCGGAGCTAAAAATTAAGGATGACGAGGGCTGGTATGCCCAGTTGCGCCTGCACTACTATCTCACTCATGACCCGGACTTTGTTCAGTTGCGTGACCTCAAAGAGTGGCAGGGACACCTCGATCGCGGTGATGGCAAGATTGCGTTGCAGGATGTGAGGTTGCTGACCGCTCAGGTTGAAACCTTCAAAGTGCTAGGGCTGCTCGACCTTTTAGACCCAGAACGGCAGGTACGAGCAAGCGATGCTGACGTAGAGCAACTCAGCCATCAGGCAAATCAATATCGCCACGACATCAAAGCCGTCCTGAACCTCACCATCTCTGAAAAGATGACGCCGATCGCCGTTGTGCAGGCGTTGCTAAGCAAATTAGGACTGAAACTCACCTGCATCGGTCGCGATGTTGCAGACGATGGCAGACGCGGGGGCGTGAGAGTCTACCAGTACCAGCCACCCAACGATGACCGAAACACTATCTTTACCCAGTGGCAGCAGCGCGATGCGATCGCCCAAGCCAAGCGGTTAGCGGAAGAGCGTGCGACCTCTCCAGAATCTGTTTCTACAGAGGCGATTGATCCACCCCCTGATAAATGTATTTTAATTCAATCGCTCAGCGGATCAACGAAACAGACGAATGAGCAAGCTAAGGTTCTCCAGTCTCAGCAAGAGAGTAGGATCGAGGCGCTTTTGCCAGAGGTAATGGTAGCGGTCGATCGGGATGCGGACAAGATACAGGTTCCAGAAATCCGAGTCGGTAGTTTAGTGAAGCGGGTACAGCAGGCTTACTCCTGGGTAGTGACGCAATTAGGAGACACGACGGCTAAGCTCCAACAGCTTCATGGCGCACTGGGGTGTACAGTGCCCTTGAGCGATCTGATAGCCGTGCCCATAGGAGATAGCATTTGAGAGAAGCGACGGCTTGGAGCAGGCTGTGTGACTGTATGATGCTTCCGAGCGTTGCTTTTTGTCTGATGGAGACCGCTAAAGCACGGGTGTTGGTCTGGTATGCCTCCTCGCTGGTTTATGATGGCTGATTAGCTCAACCAACACCTTTGCATCCAGGAACTCTGCATGGCAGACATCGCGATCGCGCCCTCAACGTCTCCACCGTCCAAACTCACCCAGTCTCAATTAGAACGGCATCTATGGGCAGCAGCGGATATTTTGCGTGGCAAAATCGATGCGGCAGACTTCAAGCATTATATTTTTGGGTTGCTGTTTTTTAAGCGTCTGTGCGATGTCTGGGAAGAAGAATATGAGGATCGCCTGAAGCGGTACCACGGGGATGAGGCGATGGCGGCTGACCCAGAGGAACACCGCTTCCACATTCCAGCAGGAGCTTTTTGGCAGGATGTGCGGCAGTATGCCACCAATATTGGCGAACAGTTGAATATAGCCTTCCGAGCCATTGAAGATGCCAACATTCGTTTGCGGGGGGTGTTTCAGGATGTGGATTTTAACAAT
>DATNQS010000661.1:0-10059 GCA_036703925.1 Candidatus Sericytochromatia bacterium | reverse complement strand
AGCAGTTGCGCCCGCTCTTCTTCCGCTCGTTGACGCTGCCGCACCTCTTTTGCCAATTCATCGATCTTCTTGTTCAGTAGGGTGAAGCGGCTACTGGCAGATTCCCTGTTTTTTAAGCGCAATAAAATGAGTGCAGGCGATGCGGATGACCACGGTCGGATAACAGCCCCTTCACAGCGACACAGGCAAGTCTCGCCGTTGTTAGTATTCAAAGTTAATGATCCAAGCACCATTTCTCGACTGCTAGAGCAAGTGCGTAGATACTGCTTGACTTGATCAGGAGGATTGCTGACCAGATCAAAGAGCATTTTCCCCTGCAGGAGCTGACGGTTTAGCTCCAGCATCTGCAAGCATGACGGGTTGGCAGCCAGGATCTGACCGTTGCCCGTGACCAACAGCATGGGTTCTGGCAAAACTCTGGCAAATTCGAGGAACTGTTCGGGAGTCACCCCTCGCCCTCGCCCTTAAAGTATTCTCTTCCTTGACTTTCTTCTGCCTCCAAGGTGGGTTTCAAATAAACGACGACCCGACACCCAGGCGCACCTGTGGCAATCGTCTCTTGCAGTTCCACCTTGGCGTACCCTAGATTGTCTGCTGCGATCGAACCAAAAACATTTGAGGTCATCATACACATAGCGGTGCGATCAATGACTTTTTCGGCAAACGGGCAGGCTCGGTTCCCTAAGACAATCTTTTCATCCGTTTGTTCGATGATGTAAAACTCGCCCTGAATTCGCCGCTTCAAATCTACAAAGACAGCGGCTACTTGCTCTCGCGTCAGATGAGAGACCGCTAAAGCCGCTTTATAGTCTTGGTCTATTTGCCGCCCCATGTTTTGACCGACGACACTAATAAAGCCTGAGGCTTCCTCTAAGCCCACGACATCCTGCAGCGTACCCGCTAGCTCTCGAATTAAGGTACGTAAAAAGACATCCCGCTCCAAAGGAATGCTAAGCTCCTTGATGGATGTTTCAGACTTAAGAGAGTTATTCATAGCCATGCCTCGTGAATGAAGTTCAGCAGAACTTTACTCAAAACTATAATGCCACCGAGCAGCTTGACCCATTACCTTGACTAAAGATGGAGTTCGCTGTCTCTATTGTATTGCTTGACACGCGAGCGATCGACGAGGCAAGCAGCCATCGCTATGTAGGGCGATCTGTATATAGGGTGGATGGGTATCATCAGCCAGGAGAGGGACGTATACAGCAAGTGCTTCACCGGGTCTATGCCCTAACCTCACAGAGCAGCGCATCCAGGATATGAGTCCAGAAGCGCGTAAGCTCGTTATACGTGTACGGGGGATAGATGATGCGTTACGCAAGGGTTTAGCGAAGTTATGCCAAAAACTATACGCATCCTACATGATCAGGCGATCGCGCTTGCTTAGATGATTGATACCCGACGATTACTAAACGGCTAAAATAGCCCAACGCGCCAAATTTGTGTATTTAGCCAATTCAGTAAACAAGCCAGCATTCTCATAGATGCACCCTAATGAATGCCTGCCCGGTCGCTGGCACCGGGCCTTCTCGTATGGCAATTCGCAGACGCATGACTCGTCAGTACACCACTGTTTTGTTGTTCGGTGCCAACACTCAGCGAGCACACTCTGCTGCCCGAGTCGAGCAAGGGAAGTTTGTTTAAGTATTTATACCTCCTTCTTCTAGCAGAGGTAATCCTCCTTTCTTCTCGCAACATAAGGCTAGGAAGGGAGCAAACCGACTCGCATGCCGTGCTCATAGGTTGAGATGTTTGAACCAGCAACAGCGGCAACGCTGCAGCCACTCAAGGGCCTTCAAGTACTGCTCGTCGAGGACGAGCCAGACATTGCGGTGTTACTGACTTATGTACTCGAACACAGTGGAGCCGCCGTCCTTGCTGCCACTACCGCGCTAGAAGCATTGGCAGTGCTAAACGTACAGCGTCCACAGCTTCTAGTTTGCAATCGACGCTTACCAGATTTAGAGGGCACACAATTGCTAGAGCAGGTGCGTCAAGCAGAGGATGCGGCCATCCACCAGTTGCCAGCCATTGCCGTCACGTCTTATGACCGAGAGTATAGTGCCGTTGACGCTTTCAGTACTGGTTTTGACTACTTTCTCGCGAAACCCATTGAGCCGGACTCCCTAGTAGAGGTCATTTTGCAGCTCATTGCTTAAGAGGATGCAAAGGGAGTAAAATCTGCCTGCATGGCTGCATCAGCAGGTAGTACACAACAGCAATGGCGCCGTCAAATAAGTTGCAGGGTGTGCCAATCCTGGTGATTGATGATGACCCAGACTCCTTGGCTCTCATCACTTTTGTGCTGCAGCAAGTGGGTGCTGTAGTCAGCGCTGTGGACTATGTTGAAGCCGCTAAGACCAGTTTTTTAGCCCAGCCGCCGCAACTTGTGGTCAGTGATCTCGCCATGCCTAAAACGATCGGCTATGACTGGATTAAATGGCTGAGGGCGCTCAGTGTGGCCGAAGGGGGGCGAGTGCCAGCGATTGCCTTGACTGCCATGGCCAGTCAAGCTGACCGTCAGCAAGCCTTACAAGCCGGGTTCAACGAACACTTAACGAAGCCAGTTGCTCTAGAGCAATTGCTAGTGCTACTAGAGCGGTTGCTGCCTACGGCTCAGCTTAGCAAAGACTAGTGGATCATGCTTCCCTCAAGAGCGTCCTAGGCACTCTTGCAAGATAAACGACCATCAGGCTGGGCGCTTGAGGCTGAAACGCTCTTTCAGTGGATCTTCTCTCAACTTTTGCCAGCTCAACTTGATCCCAGAAAGCAAGGGGATGCGATCGCGATGCTGAATTTTTAGTGAGTATAATGTTGCCCTCACTAAAATTGCTCGGATGAGGCGAACCTGCCATCATAAGTCTTTCTGCCCTAAGGTGGACGAACAAGATATATACCACGTGGCATATATGACGAGCATACGGTGATTTTAATTTTATGCCTGCAACCATCGCCAAGCTCAACGCCAGAGACGCCGACCCCTTGGATCTGACAAACCTGATGAGAGAAATGCGCCAACGTCTGGATCTTTCACAAGCTAAGTTGGCTGCGAAGCTAGGGGTTTCCTTCCAAAGCGTCAATCGTTGGGAGAATGGGCGCACGAAGCCCTTACCGCTCGCGTTAAAACAGATTGAACAACTGCTGCATCAGATGGGCGATAGTGGCAAAGATTTGCTCATCCAATACTTCTCAGACTCAGGGAGCGGATCTGGTGACTAAAAGTCTCGACCGTGGTGGTCTAGTCAGCAGTGATTTTCCGCCAAGTAGTCAGAAAATCACTGAGGCGGATATCCTCATGACAGGGGTGCTGGCGAGCCGCCCGGCACGAGCGCCTGCTTTTGAAGCGGAAAGCCAAGCGCTCCGAACCCTTGCTCAACACCTGATGGACGAGCCACAGTCCCTGCTGAAAACGCTGGTGCGCTTGGCACTCGAGCTTTGTCGAGCGGAGACGGTGGGGGTAAGCTTACTCGAAACCGCCCCCGATGGGACAGCGTTTTTCCGGTGGGTGGCGATCGCGGGTGCACTAGAAGCGTTAGAACAAAGCACGACCCCCGGTAACTTTAGTCCCTGTGGCACGACCCTTGCCTGTAATCAGCCCCAGCTTTACAGCTATCCTGAGCGGTTCTTCACCTATTTGGATCATCCGCAGTTCCCGGTCGTGGAAGGATTGCTCATTCCACTATGCGTCAACGATCGAGCACTGGGCACGCTGTGGATCGTGTCGCATCACGAGGAGCGGCGTTTTGATGCCGAGGATCAGCGGCTGATGATGAGCTTGGGAGGCTTTACGGCTTCTGCCCTGCATACCATGCAGCAATTGCAGCAGACAGCAGCTACGGCATTGCAACAAAGCGAGCAGTTGAATCAGCAGATTCTTGAGAGTAGCGATGACTGCATCAAGGTGTTGGACTTAGAGGGACGCATTCTGCTCATGAGTCCGGCGGGGCAAGCGTTGCTGGGCATCCAAGATATCGCGCCTTTCCTCAACACGTCTTGGGCTGAGTTTTGGCAGGGAGCCGATCAGCAAGCAGCAGTTGAGGCGATCGCCAAAGCTAGAGCAGGCGAAATTTGCACCTTTCAAGGCTATCGTCCAACATTAAACGGCGAACCCAAGTGGTGGGACAGCAAGGTAAGCCCCATTCGAGGAGCAGCAGGGCAAGTTGAACGGTTGCTGTGCCTTTCACGAGACATCACCCTACGCAAGCAGAGCGAAGACAAACGCAAACAGGCGGAGGAGCGCTTGCGGAAGAGTGAGGAGCAGCTATCGGCGATCTTTTCACAAGCAGCGGTGGGGCTGTCTGAGATCTCGCTAGATGGCTATTTTCAGCGGGTTAACGATGAGCTCTGCCAGCTCTTGGGGCGATCGCGGGAGGAACTATTAGCGGTCAGCATATCCAATGTCACGCATCCTGACGACGTGCTCAAAAGCTTAAAAGCCTTTCAACACGTGGTTGAGACGGGTAAGTCGGTCTCGTTCGATAAGCGCTACCGGCACTCGGATGGAACAATTATCTGGGCTAACAGCAATCCACCCGCCTCGACGATGAGCAGGGACACCCGCGCACCGTGCTGGCAGTCACTGTTGATCTGAGCGATCGCAAACAGGCAGAAGAGAACTTGCGGCAGTCGGAAGAGCGGTATCGAGCGATTGTCAACCAGGCAGTGACGGGCGTGGCGTACAGCGAGATTGGTGGCAACCTGACGATCGTGAATCAGAAATATTGCGCTATCACGGGTTATTCTGCCGCCGAACTGAGTCAGTTACGAATGACTGACATTACCCATCCAGATGATTTGCCAGGCAATGTTGAACTCTACAAGCGCATGGTGGCTGAAGGGACGCCGTTTGAGATCGAGAACCGCTACATCCGCAAGGATGGCTCGATCGTCTGGGTCAACAACTATATCTCTCCGATCTGTGATCGCACTGGGAAGCCGCAATCGATCGTGGCAGTGATGCTAGACATCACTGAGCGCAAACAGGCGGAAGCAGCACTGACAGCGAGCGAGGCGAAGTACCGGACGCTGTTTGAGTCGATGGATGAAGGCTTTTGCATTGTGCAGTTGCTTTTCGATGCGGAGCAAAAGCCGGTTGACTATCGTTTTGTGGAAGTTAACTCTGCTTTTGAGCAGCAAACTGGGCTCGAGCACGCCCTCGGCAGCACCATTCGTGAGCTTGTACCAGACATTGAGCTGTTCTGGATTGACCGCTACGGTACAGTGGCCCTAACGGGTGAGCCAAAGCGCTTCATGGATTATTCTCACGTCATGGGTCGCTGGTTTGACGTGAACACCTTCCGTATTGGTGAACCGCATGAGCACAAGGTAGCGCTGCTCTTCAACGACATCACTGATCGCAAGCAAGCAGAAGAGAGGTTGCACCGTGCCGCCAAATTGAATGCATTTCGCGTCTCCCTTGCCGATGCGTTGCGCCCACTTGCTGACCCGGTAGCGGTTCAAGCAGCTGCCACCCGTGTGCTGGGCGAAGATCTCAAGGCGAACCGGGTGGTATACTTCGAGGTTCGCGGCACGGATTACGTGGTTGAACGCGATTACGTTAACGGTGCCGTCGCACTCGCGGGTGGCTACCCCATCAATTCGTTTGGCTCTCAACTGCTCGCGGAGTTCGGTGCGGGTCGTACCGTGTGTGTGCCGGATGTGTCAATCGATCCCCACCTGTCTCCGGCTCAGCGATCGGCTTACACTGCCATTCAAATTGGTGCCCACATCAGCATCCCACTCGTCAAGAATAGCGAGTTTGTCGCCGGTTTGGCAGTTCACACCACTGAACCGCGAGACTGGACAGAGGAGGACGTGGCTTTAGCGGAAGAAGTTGCTGAACGCACCTGGGCAGCAGTTGATCGCGCCCGCGCCGAAGCAATTGTCGCAGCAGACCTCCAAGATACCCAGCGACTCCGTGAACTGGGGGCGAGGCTCGTGACTGAAGGCGACATTCAAACCCTGTATCAAGAGATTCTGTCTACAGCAATCGCGCTCACACGGGCAGATGCCGGCAGGGTGCAAATCTCTGATGCAGCAACGCAAGAGCTAGTATTGCTGGCCACGCAAGGGTTTGACCAAACGATGAACGAGCATTTCTACCGTATGGATGCCAGTTCTAATACGCCCTGCGGCATGTCCCTCAGGAACGGCGATCGCAGCTTCATTGACTTCAATGTGCCCCAGAGCGAAGATCCCGATGGTTCAATGCAAATGCATGTAAAGGCTGGGTACCTTTGTGGACAATCTACTCCGCTAATCACCCGGTCGGGCAAACTCATCGGCATGGTTTCAACCCATTGGCATGAACAGCACCCATCCTGCGAACGCGAGTTGCGGTTTTTGGATCTACTCGTCCGCCAAGCGACTGACTTAATTGAGCAGCGGCAGACGGCTAATGAACGGGAGCACCTCTTAGCCCGCGAGCAAGCCGCCCGCGCCGAAGCTGATCGCGCCAATCGCATCAAAGATGAGTTTTTGGCAGTGCTCTCCCATGAATTGCGATCGCCCCTTAACCCCATTCTCGGTTGGTCGAAACTGTTGCAAAACGGCAAGCTAGACGCAGCCAAAACCCAGCAGGCATTGCAGACGATTGAACGCAACGCCAAGCTGCAAGCGGAATTGATTGAAGATCTGCTCGATGTGTCCCGGATTCTTCAAGGAAAGCTGAACCTAAACGTCAGTGCGATCAATCTGTCCTCTATCATCAGGGCTGCAATGGAAACGGTACGACTGGCAGCAGAAGCCAAAGCAATCCACCTGAACGCAAACCTTGCGGAGACGGGTTTAGTTGCAGGGGATGCCACTCGGTTACAGCAAGTGATGTGGAATCTGCTTTCTAATGCCGTAAAGTTCACCCCAACAGGAGGACAGGTCAATATTCGATTGGAGCGATTAGACTCTTTTGCCCAGATCACTATCAGCGATACCGGCCAAGGAATTGAGCCTGATTTTCTCCCCTATGTATTCGACTACTTCCGTCAAGCTGATGCAACCACAACTCGGAAATTTGGAGGACTGGGCTTAGGGCTGGCGATTGTGCGGCACTTAGTCGAACTACACGGCGGCGCAGTCGCAGTCGAAAGTCCTGGAATTGGGAGGGGCGCAGCCTTTACCGTTAGGTTGCCACTCATGCCCATCCAAGCGATCACCGATCACGATAGTCGATCGTCAGCGTCAGCTTCTGACTTGAATGGGATTCGAGTTTTGGTCGTCGATGATGAACCTGATTCGCGGGAGTTTGTTGCTTTTGTATTAGAGCAATCGGGAGCAGAAGTCGTGACGGCGACGACGGCCTCTGAAGCCTTGGGACTGTTGCAGCGCTTGAAGCCGGATGTCTTGTTGAGCGACATTGGGATGCCAGAGATGGATGGTTACATGCTGATGCAACAGGTGAGAGCACTGCCAGTAGAGCAAGGTGGACAAGTTCTAGCGATTGCCCTCACTGCTTACGCCGGGGACTTCAACCAGCAACAAGCACGGCAAGCTGGGTTTCAACGTCACCTGGCAAAACCTGTAGAGCCAGAGAAATTAATCAAAACTATTACGTCATTCACTACAACTCACCTGTCATTAATGAAAGGAAATGGGTCAGGCTGAGGCTACCCTGCTCCCACTGCCAACCGCTTAGCTCCTCTTGATTGATGACCCGTGACTAAAGTATCCCCTGAACGTCCATTGCCTTCGACTCTCTTCCCCGCTAATGAGACTGAGCGGCTGGCCGCGTTGCAGCGTTACAAAGTTCTCGACACGCCCCCCGAAGTAGCCTTCGATCGCATTACCAATTTGGCAGCGCGGCTCTTTAAGCTGTCGATCGCACTGATTTCACTCATGGATGAATCGAGAGCCTGGTTTAAGTCCTGTGTTGGTTTTGGTGCCAGCGAAGTGCCGCGTGATGATGCGCTTTGCAGCTTTGCGGTGTTAACCGATGAGCCGCTGATTATCCCCGATACTCGACTTGACGATCGCTTTACCTGCAATCCGTTTGTACAAAGTGAACCGGGAGTGCGCTTCTATGCAGGGGCACCTTTGCTCACCCAGGATGGGTTTAACCTGGGTACGCTTTGTTTATTAGACACAAAGCCACATGATGCGTTAACTGACGAGCAGAAAGCGACCCTGGTAGACTTGGCGGCAATGGTCGTGGATGAATTAGAGCTACGGTTAGCGGCTCGTAGAATGGCTCAAGTGGATGCCGCGCTGCTGGAGATGACGCAGGGGGTCTCTGCCCTCACGGGCAATGCATTTTTCTCTGCTCTGGTAGAACATCGCACGAAAGCGTTGGGCATGAATTACGCCTGCATCAGTTTGCTGGTCAACGAGCACTCAGCGGCGCTAAAAACGATCGCCTTTTGTGCCCAGGGTGAAATCATAGATAACGTGGAATACCTGTTGCAAGATACCCCCTGCTTAGAGGTGATTCGGCAACACAGCTTTTGTTGCTATCCGCAGAGCATCCAGGCATCCTTTCCTAAAGATGCCTTCTTAGCGGCATTTGGTATTGAAAGCTATGCCGCCATTCCGTTCTCTGACTCGACAGGCAAGCTGTTAGGGCTATTGAGTGTGATGGACAGCAAGCCTCTAGAGAATTTCCAGCTTGCCCAATCACTGCTGACAATTTTTGCTGTGCGAATTGCTGCCGCACTGGAGCGGCAACAGGCTGCGGAACGCCTGCAAATTTATGCTGATGTGGTTCAGAATGCTCAAGTGGGTGTGGTTGTTTGGCAACTCGAAGACCGGAACAATCCAGGTTCTTTCCGGTTGCTGATTGCGAATTCTGCGGCTTCAAAAACAACGGGGTTCGATTTTGCACCCCTGATTGGTACAACAATGGCAGAGAGCTTCCCGATGTTGTTGCAAACACCGCTTGTCCACCAGTACGTGGAGGTGGTTCGCACTCAACAAGCATTGGATTTGGGCGAAGTTCCCTACAGCAAAGATGATATTGTTGCTGGAATTTATAGCTTAAAAGCGTTTCTGTTGCCGAATCACTGTCTGGGGTTGGCGTTTGAGAATATTACTGCCCGCAAACGGATTGAAGCCCAGCTACAGGAAAGCCAGCGCTATAACCAGCAGATCGCAGAAACGATGCCGGGTGTTTTATTCGTGTATGACTTGATTGAACAGCGTACCATCTACACGAACTGCCAAATTACTGATTGCTTGGGATACAGCTCTGAGCAAGTGCAGGCAATGGGGGCTGATGCTTTGCCGACGCTGATTCATCCTGATGATTTGCAGCGGATGTCTCAATACCTCGAAGACTTTGGTTCAGCCGCAGAAGGCACGGTTCTGGCGATCGAGTATCAAGCGCGACATGCCAATGGCGACTGGCATTGGATGTATTCGCAGGCTGTGGTCTTTAAGCGAACAGTAAAGGGATTGGTGCATCAAATCTTAGGTGTTGCGATCGACATTACCGATCGCAAGCAAGTAGAACAGGAACGGGAGCGGTTCCTCAGAGTTGGTTCAGATTTACAGGTGATCACAGGCAACAATGGATATTTTCAGTGGGTTAGCCCCAGCGTTGAACACATCCTGGGTTGGACTCCAGCGGAAATGACCGCTTGCCCTTGGACTGAGTTTGTTCATCCAGACGACATTGACCCATCGATCGCCGAAACCGGTAGTTTGTTCTCTGGCAATGAAACGTTCAAGTTTGAAAATCGGTATCAACACAAGGACGGAACGTATCGCTGGTTGCTCTGGAATGCTCAGTCCTGTTCAGAGAAACAAGTGCTTTATGGAACTGCCATTGACATTAGCGATCGCAAACAGGCAGAAGAAACTGCTCGGCAAAGTGATACCATCGCCTCAACGTTCTCCAAGTCGATAACGGGGCGTGCCACAAAGCGAAAAAACTCACTGTCCCAGAGCACATCGTTTTGCTGTTTCAACCGCCTTACTGTCCTGAAGTGAATCCCATGGAGCGACTAGGGCCGCACCTGAAAAAAGATTGACGTTGGGGCTTGTGCAAAGATTTGACGCAACTGCAAACGAAGGTGGACGCACTCATGGCCGCTTTGACTCACGAAACGGTTGCTTCGATGGCGGGTT
>DATNQS010000660.1:0-7535 GCA_036703925.1 Candidatus Sericytochromatia bacterium | reverse complement strand
GGTTGTGTCGGTCGCAGCCGCTTTAGATCGGGGTGATTGACGACTATTTCGTTTGCAGTGGCGGTAGTGATCGCGGCGATCGCCCAACTAGCAATCTGAGCGCTGTCTTGATACAACTCTGCTAGCGGGATGGCACCTGCTGATGGCAACGCCAAGCCACCCACTAGCGATGCCAATGCCTGCACTCTGGGAATATTCTCAGTCGGACGAAACTGCTGCCCTGGATAGCCCGTCAAAAAGCCACTCTCGTACGATCGCCGAATCGCGCCTGCTGCCCAATGGGTCGTCGGTACATCCACAAACGGCACATAGGGACGGACAACAGACGGATTAAATGCCGCTTGCAGCACAGAGGCAAACTCTGCCCGACTCATCGCGCGTTCGGGACGAAACGACCCATCCTCAAACCCACGCATGATCTTGCGCTGCGCCAGCCCTTCAATAAACGGACGCGCCCAGTGCGTTTGGATATCAGGGAAACCAGGAAAAGCAACCATACGCAGCGATGTTTGAATTGATGATCATTGCTGATTAAAAGTATGAAACAGCGACATAGATCCCCGACTTCGGAGTTTTAGTTTAGCCACAATCAAAACTGCATAAAGAAGTCGGGGATCTGGCAGAGACAAGACCTCTATTCAGCAATGTCATTATCCTCCAAACTCAGATTTCCTAAAATTTAGAGATCAAAATCTAGAGACATTTGTTGCGTCGGTGCCTCTGGTGGCGCTGGCTGGTCGATCGCCGGACCCGATGCCAATTTGTGAGCATGGCGAGTCGTTTCGGGCAGCCGATATTTGGTAGTGCAGCGCATCACATACGCGATCGCTGTTTCTAAACTTACTCGATGTCCTGGCGAAATATAGAGGGGCTTGGTGCCAGGACGAGTTCGCAGTGCTGCGCCGATCGTGTCGCCTTTATGAGTCAAGGGTTGCCAACTGCCGCGATCGTCCGCCAACTCTGCATGTTTACCCACCAGGATGGATTTGCCAACGCCGATCGCAGGCACATTTGCTAAAAGCCCAATATGGCAAGCAATCCCAAAGCGTCGCGGATGGGCTATCCCCTGACCATCACACAGCAGCAAATCGGGAATCACCGTGATTTTTGCCAGCGCATCCAGCACCGCAGGCACTTCTCGAAAGGAAAGGAAGCCAGGAATATAGGGAAAGGTCGTGGGACGACGAGCGATCGCGCGATCCAGCACCTGCAATGTCTCCAAATCGAGCACGGCGATCGCGGCACGGGTAATTGTGCCCTCTGCCTCAAAGCCGACATCAACACCCGCCACCTGGCGAATCGTGCCAAAGTCATCCGTCGTTACAATCTCGCGGCGAAGGTCTTGCTGAATGACAGTCGCCTCTTCTGCCGTTAGCACCCATTCGTGGCGTTGGACAATGTGCATAGGGGAGGGGAGAGGGGAGAGGAGTGCGGGGGAGGAGGCAGAAGGCAGGAGGCAGGAGTAAGAAAAAGGGGGAAATGGCATTTCCTTTATGAGGTGCTTGCGGGTAACGGTTTCATTGACTGGATGGCGTTGAGAGCTAGGGCGATCGCAATTAACGCCATGCCTGCTGCTTCAATCAGCTTCGGCTGCTCACCAAGCTGTATCCAGGCAGCCAGCACACCGACGATGGGATTGAGCAAGATGCCCAGACCCGCCGTGCCAGCAGACATCCGGTTAAGTACATAGAGCCACAGCAGCGTGGCGATCGCCGTCCCTGGAATGACGTTATAGACCAGCGCGAAGATGAAAGGACCCGACCAGACGATCGGCGTTGAAGGCTCAAGCACCGCCGCTAAAGAGGCTGCCAGAATTAAGGGGACTGCACCCGCGATCATTTGCCATGTGGTAAACGACAACAAATCAAGCTTAACGGTTTGCCGGACTTGTTTGGCAATCACTGCCCCACCCGCCCAGCAGACACCTGCCAGCAATGCCAGTACTTTACTGGCGATGGTGCCACGCAGATGTTGTAAGTCCAGAATGAGCAGCAACCCAGCGACACTCAGGACGATCGCTGCCCACTGTAAGCCGCGCACTCGCTCGTGTAGAAACACCCAGGCGAGGAGCAGCGTCCATAGTGGCATCATATACACCAGTACAGAGGTTCTGCCAGCGCTGCCACTGACCAATGCCCACGTTGCAAACCCATATACACCCGCAATTTGCAGCACACCAGCCCAGAAGGTTGCCGTCATTTCTTTGGGCAGCAAGGGCTTCCGCAACCATGCTAGCGCTAGCAGCAAACTCAAGGCACCCAATGTAATGCGGAGCGCTGCAAACTGAATCGGCGGCGCATACTGTACAGCGATTTTCATCTGTACCCAGTTGTAGCCCCAGATCAACGCCAACGCGAGGAGCGCTAGCAGGGAAGCCCAACGTGCCGGTTCAGTTTTGGTCACAGTTGCTTTCTCTGACAGGGGTTTGACTTCTTGACGATGCTCGCCTTCTAAACTATAGGAGACTATCGGAATGATCGTCGTCTACGCTATTTTTAGCCGATAACACGAGTAGCAAAATCTGCTGCCCCAAAATGTATGCTTGTGAAGGGGCATTGGTGGCAGCAATGTTCTAAGCGCTACCAAGCCTTGCCGGAGCAGTGGACAGCATTACCTTTGGTGCAATCACTTTAAGGAAGCAAACGTTATGTCATGTTCCGATCGCTGGTTAGCACTGTCGATCGGCAATTCGCGCTTGCACTGGGCGCAGTTTAGCGGCAACAACCTTCAGCACACATGGGACACGCCACATTTGTCTGTCGCTGACGTACAAGAACTCATCGCCACTCAGTTCACCGCCACTCAGTTCATACAGAGGGACACCACACTCCCCTCGCCTTACTGCAATAGCGACACTCCCATATCCTTGTGGATCGCCTCTGTTGTGCCGCAGCAAAGTCAACTTTGGCAAGAATATGTCGCAGCGCACTTCATTATGTTGGAGCAAGTGCCGTTGGCAGGGCTGTATCCAACCTTAGGCATCGATCGAGCGCTAGCGGCCCTGGGTGCGATCGCGATCATGCGTAGTCCCGTGCTCGTAATTGATGCGGGTACTGCGCTCACATTCACTGGCGTGGATGGCGCACGGTTGATCGGTGGCGCGATTCTGCCAGGCTTAGGGCTACAGTTTCAGACGCTCCAGCAGGCAACCGCAGCCCTTCCGAATGCTCTTCCTGCCGCCCTTCCTGCTAGCGAAGAACGGGTTGCGCCCCAGTTCTTGCCGCCTCGCTGGGCACTCAACACAGCCGACGCGATCGCCAGTGGCATTATCTATACCCTGTTGGCAGGTCTGCAAGCGTTTGTGAACGATTGGTGGCAGCAGTTTCCGGCTAGCCCTGTGCTGCTAACGGGTGGAGACCGCGATCGCCTCTATACTTATCTCACTACTACGATGCCTGCAATGGAAAGCAAGCTAACGGTTGAACCGCATTTGATTTTTTGGGGAATGCGATCGGTGAGGCAAGAACAGCTCAAGGCTAAAGGATGAAGGCTAAAGTTTTAGCTTTTACCCTACTCCTAGCCCTTTCAGGGCGCTTCGCCAACGGAGAAGCTTACAGACTTCAGCCGTTCTCAACAAACGCTCGGATTGCCTGAGCAACTTCATCGGGCTGAGTTTCTAGCAGCGTGCTTTTGCCGCTGGGAAGTTGTTGCAGCTTTGCGTCGGGAGCCAGTTGAGCGTACGTCTGTCCCAAAAGCGTCACAGTGGGTTTGTCCTGGTCTCCTTGCAGCACTAACACCGGCACCTTAAGCCATTGCAACTGTTCCTGAAGCTGCTCGGCGCGAATTTCGGCACGTCGTCGTTGAAACAAGAGCTTGCAGGCAACCGGAAACGTCAGCAGTTGCCGTCGTCGCTGTAAAAGTTGCTCGACGCGGCGGAGTTTGAGGAATTTGCGTAACGCATGGAGCGATCGCAGTCCCCATCCCACCACAGGCAGCTTTAACCAGCGAGCTTTCCACCAACGCCAGCCCAGTCCCTTAACCTGAACACCTTCGGGTGCTAGCAGAACAAGCCCCTCAACGCGATCGAGATACTTCAGCGCATAGCTAGCCGCAATCCAACCGCCCAGTGAATGCCCTACAAGATACACCCGTCGCAGCTTCAATGCATCTAGATGAGCCGCAAGACATTCCACTGCAAGCTCGATCGAGTAATGCACGTTGGGGCACTCTGATTCACCAAACCCCAGTAGATCTGGAGCCAGGCAGTGATACGTCGTACTTAAGCGTTCAACGAGCGGAAGCCATTGGCTGCTATCGTCCCAGGAACCATGCAAAAAGACGATCGATCGCCCGTGGCCCACTTCGCGCCAGAAAATTTGTCCTTGAGGTAGTTTGATACGAGCATTTCTGAGCGGTAGAGGCATCCTGAACCATGAAATAGTGTGAGGAGAGAGGAGAGAGGAGAAAGGTGTAAGTGAAAGCCAGCGATCCGTTTGTCCCTTGTTGATTAAAGCAGTAACAAAAGGCTTTCATCATGCGGCACTTAGAACTTAAAACTCAGAACTTAAAACTCAACACTCTTTACGCCAGCGTGGTTTTTCCGTCGAAGTAATCCTGAAGCTGGCGATCGTGGTCGTGAGACAACTGACCCAGGGGCACGTCCGATCGCGAAAAGGCTTGCACCGCCAAGACTTCCATTGTGTCCCGAATCTGAATTTCGCCACGGGCTTCAACTTCAACCACTACGCAAATCGAATGAATACGAGGGTCGCGCTCTGGTGAAGAATAAATGCCGACTAAACGACGAATGTTGGCAACCTCTAGCCCTGTTTCTTCGGTTAGCTCTCGGTGTACGGTCGTCAGCAGATCTTCTCCCCAATCGACCATACCGCCCGGTAAGCCCCACTGCCCGTTGTCACGGCGCTGCACCAGCACAATCCGCCCATCGGGTAAAAGCGGAATGATACTTGTGCCCGTCACCGGATGCCGGAACAGAATACCTAAGACCGCTTGCCCAAAATGCCATAACCGACGCATAGATTAAATCACTGACTAAAAAGTCTAGCGGCTGACTATTGGCAACCACATGGCGACTGTATCGCGTGATTATCCATTCAGACAAGCGCCTCCAGAATCTCCTTTGCATGAAATTCTGGCTTGACTTTTCTATAGATTGCCTCGATCGTACCATCCGGCGCAATCACAAACGTATTGCGGCTAATACCAATGTATTCTTTGCCCATAAACTTTTTCAGCCCATAGCTTTCGTAGGCAGTCGCCACCTGTCCATCTGTATCCGTCAATAGTTGAAAGGGCAGTGCCAGCTTAGTGGTAAATTTTTCGTGAGATTTTGCGTCATCCGTACTCACGCCCAAAACCACAACGTCTTTTTCTTGAAAACCAGAATAGCTGTCTCTAAAGCTACACGCTTCTTTTGTACAGGCAGGAGTGTTGTCACGAGGATAGAAATACAGCACCACACGCTTGCCTTTTAACTCAGCCAGGTGAATAATGTTGCCCTTTCCATCGGGCAAACTAAAAACGGGAGCAGGGTCCCCAACCTTAAGAGCCATAGCGAGAGATTAATCACACCACAATTGTATTTAAATGTTACGGGCTTCCTTAGAGTCTGTCCAGATCGTTAGGTCGATCGAGCTAACTCGTAGTAAATCCAGTGCTTCAGGGACATCACATTGCAATGTCCCTGCCGATGTTAGTTAGCAGGTTAAGCACTGATCGCCCAGTTAACGAGCGTGCGAACACCATAGCCTGTAGCACCAGGGCTGTTATAGCCATTTTCCTTCTCAGTCCACACAGGACCAGCCACATCAAGATGCGCCCAAGGCGTTTCTTTCACAAACTGTTTGAGGAAGAGTGCTGCGGTGATGGAACCGCCCGGGCGTGGTCCGGTGTTTTTCATATCGGCGATCGGGGATTTCAGCCCATCGAAATATTTTTCTTCCATTGGCATTTGCCAGAGCTTTTCGCCTGCCAGTTCGCCTGCTTGCGTTAGTTGGCTTGCAATGTCAGGGTCAGAACTCCACAGTCCAGCGATTTCATCGCCCAGCGCAATGACACAGGCTCCAGTCAGAGTTGCCAGATCGACGATCGCATCCACACCGAGCTTTTCGGCAAACACAAGGGCATCCGCCAGCGTCAGACGACCTTCTGCATCCGTATTGTTGATTTCGATCGTCTTACCATTCGACGCGGTGAGAATGTCACCTGGATGGATAGCATGAGCGCTGATCATATTTTCAGTCGCAGCAGAGATGAAATGCACTTCCACATCGGGCTTAATTTGGGCGATCGCCTTTGCTGCACCCAACATTGCCCCTGCACCACCCATATCGGTTTTCATCATTTCAATGCCGCTACCTGCACCTTTGATGTTGAGTCCGCCCGAATCAAAGGTCAGCCCTTTGCCAATGATGGCAAGCTTGCGCCGGGGTTTGCCATCGGGTGTGTAAGTCAGGTGGATAAATTTGGGCGGCAGGTCAGCACCCTGGGCAACACCCAGAAAGGCACCCATACCAAGCTTTTCACAGTCTTCCCGCTCCAGAATTTCGAGTGCCAACCCGTGTTCATGGGCGATCGCTTCTGCCGTCTCTGCCAATGTGATCGGCGTAACATAGTTGGCTGGGGCTGCTACCAGTTCCCGCGCCAGAAAGACACCAGACGCAATTTGACGGGCACGGGCGATCGCTGCCGTTTGGTCGCCTAAACCCAACAGTTCAATCTGCTCAATAGTGGAACCATTCTCGTCTGCTTCTGATTTGAAGCGGGTGTCTTTGTAAAGGGCAAGCTCGGCTCCTTCGGCAATCGTCTGAGCCGTCAAGGCCGCGTTATCGTGCCACATCGGCAAGCTGATGCCTAATGTTTTGCACTTTTCCTTCTTTGCCAAACGGGCGATCGCTGCCGCTGCCCGGCGCAGGCTGTCTAGCTTCATGCCCTCCGCGTTGCCCAAACCGACCAAAATAAGCTTACGCACGGCGCTGCCCGAACCCACTCGCGTCGCCACGCTGCTGCCGTCCTTACCCTTAAACTCTGCTTCAGCAATTAGTTCTTTCAGCGTGCCCGACAACTTTTCGTCCAGGGTCGCTAGCTCATCCGAGAGCGCACCATTGTCTTCAAACAGACCGATCGCCAAGCCATCTCCAGACCACTCCAAGAGGGGCGTACCTGTCGTTCGCACATCCATTCAGCTTTTCCTCGTTTGCTTCATTCGATCTCTAGTATTGATCAAAAAACGAGGAGCAAGGCTTTAAACGGGTTTGCGATGGGAATGAAGAACCTTATGATTAAAAAGCTTGCGACTGAAGATATAGCAAAAGGATGAAAGATGAAGGATAAGGGATGAATAGAAGCCCTTGCTCCAAGGAAGTTTCAAGGTTTATGTCTGTCCTAACCTTCTCTTCGACTGCTATAACTGTTAGCCCTAATCACTTTTGGCACTTACGACACATGACCGATGCCTCTCTGCCGCCATTGATTCAACAGATGATGGAACCGGGTTTCTACCCGCATTCTGTTAAGGAACCCATTCAACTGATTCAAACCCACATTTCCTATGTGTTGTTGACGGGCGACTATGC
>DATNQS010000659.1:0-2121 GCA_036703925.1 Candidatus Sericytochromatia bacterium | reverse complement strand
CGAATCGTCTCCTCCACCGATCGCGGCTCCCAACCTAATTCTCGACGCGCTTTGCTGCCATCGACACGCACACAGCGATCGTACACGTAATGGACACGCTCTCGGCTTAACGGTGGCTGCCAGTTAAACAGACGACCAATGGGATCAAGCAAATTGCCGACCAGCCGCACGATCGCCTCTGGGGTTTCGGCTGGAGCGGGAACCCCGGACTCTTTGCTCAGTAAAGCAAACATTTCGCGAGTCGTCATATCGCCTGCCGAAATAATGTAGCGTTCGCCTCGCTTGCCCTTCTCGGCGGCTAAGAGCATGGCGGTTGCCAGATCGTCTACATGAACGATACCCGTCACGCGATCGCCCCCTGCCCAGAGTTTCAACCCACCCTTAAGAAACTGCTTGAGAACAGGACCAAAATGGGGATCGTCGGCACCAAAAATCCCTGATGGTAAGACGCTGACAACGTGAAAGCCAGCCGCAGCAGCGCGATCGACTAATTGTTGCGCGTCATATTTAGTGCGATCGTAGGCTGACGAAAAATCTTTTTGCGTGCGCTGAAAGGTTTCGTCAATGACATGCCCTTGCGTATCGCCGAAAATGCCGATCGTACTGCAATACACCATCTTAGGGACTCCCGCCGCCTGCGCTGCTGCCAACACTGCCCGCGTGCCATCCACATTCACCCGTGCCATTTCGGCTGCGTTGACAATGCCCAGTTCTACATAAGCAGCAATGTGAAAAACGACATCCACACCTGCCATCGCTGTCTTCAGGACATCAACGTCGCACAAGTCGCCATACACTAGCTCTACCTTGCTTCCTGCCAAGCGCGCCAGATCGCTAGACTTTCGTACCAGTCCTACGACAGAATCGCCACGCTGCTCTAACGCCTGAATCAAATGCGCTGCGGAAAAGCCGTTTGCCCCGGTTACGAATGCTTTCATAGTGTTACGCCGTTTCTACCTGCATAAGCTACGCTCATCAACTCTTTTACCTTTATACCGATCGACTAAAACTATTGTTAAGCAACAGTATTGTGAAAGTGGGAGCAATTAAAAAAGCCAGAATAGCGCACTGTCACCCTGACAGCTTGAGTGAAAAATAGCAAGCGTTGAGCCACGATCGCGATAACTTCAATGGCTTTTTAAGTCAATGCTTTCTCATAAATTCTATAGGTTTTATAAATCGTGCCGCCAGAGGCTTCGATAAGTTTGCGAGAGGGGTAATTATCTTCGTAAACCCAGGAAAGTTCAGCACGTTTGTAGGGCTTGCCTTTTTGAATACCGCCCTGCATTCCCAAATAGATGAGTCCCAATGGCACCATTTTGCGGCGAAACTCTGGCAACGAGCAAATAGCAATCACTCGTCCCTGATCAATTTGGCGACGATACCAAAGAAACTTCAGAATGCCGAGCCAATTCAGCTTGCCGTTAACGTGCTTAAGAGGAATATTGTAATCCGGCAGCCCCATCCAAAAACCAATCATTTCACCGTTGTATTCGGCGATCGGAAACACATCTGGATCGACCAAACTTTGTAAATCTTTTGCTTCTTCCAAAAACTCTTCTTGCGTACGCGGCGTAGAACTCCAGTTATTTGAAAAGGCTTTTGTAAACAGGTTATACAGGCTAATGCAATCCTGCTCAAACCCGTCACCTTTAGTTCGTAACGGGCGGAACGTGACACCCGATCGCAGCGCAATGCGATAGCCCTTTTCAAACTCTGGTGATAGCGGCTTGTCTAGTGGAAAGTTGTACGCATACGCATCTTTCGCTTTCTGCCAGCCATCCTGCTCCACAAACTGCGGATAGTAGGGCGGATTGTAGGGCATCATCATCATCGGCGGCTCGTCAAACCCATCCACCAGAAACAGACAGTTGTTATGGGTTGAGAGGTCGATCGGACCTCGCACAGTTGTCATGCCCTGATTCCGCAGCCACTCACACGCTGCATCCAGTAACGCCTTTGCTACAGCAAAATCTGGCACGCATTCAAAATATCCAAAAAGCCCAACCTTCTGCCCTTCGCGATCGATCAAGCGATCGTTCACTGCCGCAACAATCCGACCCAGCAGTAAGGGTTTCGCCTGCTGACTTCGCTCTCCGCTCTCCGCTCTCCTCACTGCCA
>DATNQS010000658.1:0-13596 GCA_036703925.1 Candidatus Sericytochromatia bacterium | reverse complement strand
TCAGCTTGACGCAACTGCTCGCTCAGATCCTTCAAACTTTCCTTCACATCAATTGACGTGACACCAACCATCAGCAACCCTACTGAACGACTTTTCTCAGTCTACCCCTTCTGCCTTGTATTCAATTTAAATTGGTATTAGTTTTAGCAGCAGAAAAATTCTGGTCGTTAGTTGTAGCGACCTGCAATCATAAACGCTCAAACCTACAACTGTTTCAGGCACAAACCAATCTGTGGTTGAGCCGACATACAGCCAAAAGGTGCAAGTACAGCTTTCACCTGCCCTTCGTTTGACCACTGGACAGCTTTTAGACTAAAGGCTCCCACTGGCACAGGACTCAAAGGCCGATTCCTTCGTTGCAAGGCACCTCTAGAACCCTGCTGCTGCTGCCCTGCTGCTGTGTGTGCAACCCTGCAAAGGTTAAAGCGGCAAAGAGATGGTAAAAGTTGCCCCTTGTCTAACCCTACTGCTGGCTCGGATACTGCCACCATGTGCTTCGATAATGCGTTTGGCAATTGCTAAGCCCAAGCCACTGCCGCTACCTTGACGCGATGGATCGGTGGTATAGAATTGCTCAAAAATGCGCGGTAGGTCATGCTCGCCAATGCCAGTGCCTTGATCCTGAATGGTGATTTCGACTTGTTTTCCCTGCTGCTGTCCTGTAATCGACAGCTGAGTCTGAGGTTGGGAATGTTTGATAGCGTTGTCCATAATACTGAGGAGCGCCTGCACCAAGCGTTCAGGATCACCTTGTAGCTGCAAAGCGACGACATTGAGCTGTACAGTCATTGCCTGCGTCTGCATGTGTGGCTCCATTGCCTTGACGGCTCGATTGATTAAGCCTTGCAGTGAGATTGTTTGCTGCTCTAAGTGGCTGACGCCCGCTTCTAGCCGCCCCAAATCCAGCAGATCGTGAATCAGGCGTGACAAGCGCTTGGTTTCACTCTCAATCGTGTCGAAGAAGCGATCACGTAGTGCTGGTTCGTCCACTGCACCATTTTTGAGGGCTTCTACCGTCACCTGAACGTTGCTAATGGGAGTACGCAATTCGTGAGAGACATTTGCGAGAAAGACTCTCCGTTCCTGATCCAGCGAGGCTAACCGTGCACTCATGCGGTTAAGTTCAATCGCTAATTGACCCAGTTCATCTGTCTGATTAAGGGTCAGTCGATCACCAAACTGTCCACCCCCGAGCCGAATGGCAAAGTTCCGCATCGTCTCGATGGGAGCAGAAAGGCTACGCGCCAAGCGATCGCTAATGAGAGCACATAACAAAATAGTGAGCAGCAAACTGCCCAGTACTGTCCAAAGGACACGCTCAAATTGGTGCTGAAATTGTTTCAGGGTCAGCGACATCCGCAAAACGCCTAAAACCCTGCCGTGACGCACTACAGGTCGAGCAATAAATAAGCGATCGTCCGCTGTAAAAAGGCCTTTCACCACACCCTGCGTTAAGCGGTTCTGCAAGGCAGCGCTAATGCCCGCAACGTTAGACCAATCAGTCACCTGCTGATCGGTTTCTGGACTCGACGTAGACAGCAACTGCCCTTGGCGATCAAACACGCGCAGTGTCACGTTATCAGGTGCGCCATAGCGCTTTGTCAACACTTGAAGGCGTTGCAGATCTTGTGCTGCTAAGGCATCGGCAGCACTTTCGCTCAAAGCGGCTGTCCAGTGATGCAAGTCAGCTTGGCGTACCGCCATAAAATAGGCGTAGAACGACCAAAGAATATAGCTCGCCATGAATGAAGTGCCTAACCCCACTAGAAGGATATAGGTTGCCAGCAGTTTGGCATGAATCGAACCTAGCTTCAGGTGTAGGGGCAATTTCATCGTTCCGGTACACTATTGCCATGACGACGCAAAACGGTGCGGATACGTGCTATGAGCTCGCGGGTGTTGAAAGGCTTCGTGATGTAATCATCGGCACCTGCTTCCAACCCACGCACCTTATCCATATCCTGATCTTTGGCGGTGAGCATCACGATCGGGACATTAGAGAAAGCGCGAATGCGCCAACAAACTTCCATGCCATCAACTTCTGGCAGCATCAGATCCAATAAGATTACATCTGGCACTTGCCGATGAAACTGCTTGATCGCACTGGAACCGCTATCAGCCGTCACCACTTCAAAACCTTCTTTTTGTAACGTATAAGTAAGGCTCTCGCGCAAAGGTGCTTCGTCGTCTACAAGCAGGATTTGTGGCATCGTTAAAGTTGAGTGATGAGTCCTCGGCTAACCATAGCCTGGCAGTGAACCAGGGTGTCATCGTGCTCTGGACAGAGTTGTACTGAAGCAGAGCGTCGACATGAACTGTATAGTCCTATGCCAGTTTGTCGCTGAGCAGAGCTGCTATTAACCAAACCAGCGCGTCAGGGCTAACTACCTAGGTAAGTGGTAACTGAGAGTAAACTCTGTGCCATGCCGACGTTGAGTCGCCTTAACCAACAGACCGATGTCGTTGCAAGTACTTTTAAGGCAGCGATATAGTTTGCAATTTTATGATCTTCAAGGCGCTGGGAGAGAAAGTTGAAACTGAAACGAGGACCAAATCTGTACTCTTGATTCACATGGCTATAGCCCTGCCAGGGCCTTGGTAAGGCAGGCACGAGATCCATGCCATAGAAAAACCGATCGCTAGCGGGCACACGACGGTTGAAAGACTCTCTGAAACCATGATTTCCTACCCTGGGAGCACCAAAGGTATAGACGCTGAGCGCAGCCTTGCTTGAGAAGTTGTATTGCACATCAACGGCACAGAGGGTTGCCAAGGCTCCACCCAAACTATGACCTGTGACGATGACGCTGGTGGCAGCAGACAGGCAAGTGGGTAAAGAAGTAGAATTGCTACTGTGTAAGACTTTCGAAGAATACAACAGCAACAGCCAGGCGCTAGCCTTCTGATCGCTGGAGTAATATCCTCCTACTTAAACTCTGATTAGTGCTGCTCAATCGCTTTCACGGCAGCTAGATAGCGCTCTTGAATAGCTTGGCGATCGAGTTCCTCCGCAACGCCCGCTTGGCTGCCGCGCTCAATCATATCCGCATGCCGTCGCAGCGTCATTTGGTCTGCTGCTCGGTGGGTGAAAGAGGCAATAACAGTGATCGCTTCTAAAAGCCGTATCGTGACGGCAACACTCGACTGTCCATATTGCCGAATCTGATTAAAAGCAGCATCCGCTACATCGGCAAAGGCGATGGGTTCAGCAATAATGCGAAGCTGGCCGTGGTCGTTATAGCGGTAGGGAGAAGGAATTTCTCGTTGGGCGAAATGGCAGAGCGCCGCGTTTAACTGGTCAATGCAGCGGATGGCAGTAAAGGGATCGTTAATGCCTGGAGAAAGCGCCCGGACGGCAATCTCAACCAGTTGGTCGATCGAAAACTCAATATCCTGCTGCTCGGTGCGCTGTGAACCCAACACGAAGGCCTGGTTGATTTGAGCGGTAAGCTGCTTGTTTACCTTTTCTTTAGGAAAGACGCGTAGCAGTTCACTGCCCTGAACGACAAAGTGCCCAGGGCGCTGCTGAACCTGTAAGAGCAGATGCTTTTCTGTGGCAATCTGCATCAATTGCTTGTCATCGATCGCTTGAACGTAGCCACCAGCTATGGCTTTAATGGAACAGGAAACTTGAGCAAAGTTGGGTGAAATCTCTGCGATGCTTTGCTCCTGCTGCAGTTTTGAAGCACTGCGCCCAATCTTTTCAGGAAAGAGTCGATCAATCGCATGATCGAGATCGGAACCCACTTTTTTGATGACCTGATCGACTTGAATCGACGAGGCAGAATGATGAATAAAGTAAATCAAGACACCAATGCTGGCGATCGCCAAGATAAGCCCACAGGTCACAGCAAGGTGCGGCACAAACTCATTGTCGTCTACTCCGTTGATGGTTCGTAGCACCATTAAGCTATACACAAATGTGGAAATAAAGGTTCCCAGCACCACTTGATTGCCCGTGTCTTGCATAAAGTTACGCAGCAAGCGTGGGCCAAACTGAGAAGAGGCAAGCTGAAGGGCAACAATGGTGATGGAGAAAGCAGTGGTGGCAACGCTCACCATAGAACCGGCAATGGCGGAAAGTATGGCGCGTGAGCCGTTAGGACCCAGAGAAGAAGCCCAGCCTAACTCGCCGATGCTATCGGTTGCTTGCCTCTGGTCGATCGCAATGGTGAGAAAGGACAGCCCGATTGCCAGCACTACCATCAGGGTTGGCACGAACCAAAAACTGGAATGTAAGGAGTCCCACAGCTTGCTTAACTTGGCGTCTTTCATCAATCGTTCTGAGCCGGATTACGATTCGTTGAAGAGCTATGATCCGCTTCAGCATCCGCTTTAGCACCATTGCGATGCGATTGAGATTGGATTTCAGCCAGATGTCTGAGGGCGTGGCTGATACTGCGTGACTTCGGAACTTCGTTTTTGCCGGCGGGCCAGCCTTCTCGCTGACGGGTGCGGTCGCCATCGCTAGCTTCGGTTTGGTCGTGGAACAAGATCTGCTGGGTTGGGAAGGGTAGATCGATCCCGTTCGCCGTCAGCTTATTCTTAATGTTCGTCAAGACGCGGTCTTGTAACTCTAAAACATCAGCCCGACGGGGCGGCTCCACCCACCAGCGAGCGCGAATGTTAACGGTGCTCTCTGCCAGTCCTACCACGATTGCATCAGAAGCAGGCTTTTCTAACACGCCAGCCGTTTCATGCATTGCCTCTAGAATTAACTGTTTGGCAGTATCAATATCATCGCCATAACCAATGCCAATGTCATACTCCAGGCGACGATTTTCAAAGGCCGTGTTCACCGTGACTGAGTTAGTGAATAGCTCTGAATTGGGAATCACAATGCGCCGACCATCGTAGGTTCTAATCGTTGTGGCGCGGGTTTGAATTTGTTCGATGGTTCCCTCAAAATCCTTAAACACGATTTGGTCATCAAGCTGAAACGGCTCAGTCAGCAGGAGCAAAATACCGGCTAAAAAGTTTTGCAGAATGTCTCGAAAGGCAAAACCGATGGCAACCCCACTGATGCCCAATAGCTGAACGAGATCGTTTGCTTTGAGAGAGGGAATGACGATCGACAGCGAAATAAATAAGCCCGCCAGAATCGTGATGCCTTGAGCTAAGCGCCCTAACACTAAGCCTAAATTGCGAGCTTGGCGACGATCCCGAGTTAGCTTCCTCACCGTTCGCTTAATCACTCTGGCAATGAAGAAAAAGATCGCAAAGACGATCAATGCCAACACAATATTAGGCAACAGGGCAAAAAAACCATTTGCCATTGCCTGCATTTTGTCCCATACAGTCGATAGTTCTGCGTTCATGACATGCTCCAGGCCGCCACCAAACCTTACGCAGTGCGGTCAAAACCGACTTCTATCCTAGGGTGAGCGATCGCTGCGCTGCAGGTTCTGGATTTCGGTTCGTAAGGCAATAATTTCGGTTCGCAAGGACTCGATCGATTTCGCTCCGACTAGCTCAGCTTCGTCGTCATCGGCATCTTGCCCGACAAAAAAGGTTGCTAGCGTTGCGGTCACATAACCAAACATCGCAAAGGCATAGAGCGCCAGCAGAAAAAACAAGATGCGACCTTCTACCGTCTGCGGGCTGTAGTCTGAGCCCATTGTGGTCATCAGCATCGCTGTCCACCAGAGAACGGTGCCAAAGTGCTCAAAGCCAGCCGCACCAGTCGTTTCTTGCTCAAAGGTATATAGCCCAGCCGCGCCTGCAACGGTGACGATTACAGTGAGCAGCACGACGTAGCCAAACCCGCGTCGGGTAAAGTTTACGGCTAGCGATCGCATACTGCGATTGGTGCGCGTCAGCACCCGCAGCAACTGTAAACCCCGCATTGCCCGTGTTGTTTGCAGTACCCTCAAGACTCTGACGATCCGCAACGTCCTGAGGGCAGGAAGCAGCAATGAGATGGCGGTTAGCCATTGCGCTTTAAGATACGCTACTTTGCGAGGAGCCAGGAGCAGCTTAACGCCAAACTCGACAATGAAGATGAGCCAAATTGTGACGCTCAAACCGTCTAGAAAGGGATTTAAGCCATTGGTGAGTTCAAGCACAAACAGCGCTAACCAGATAAAGCTGAGTACTAACAGCGGTACATCGAGCCAGTCTTCAAGCTGCTGCAAAAGCTCAGAGCGTTCATGTTCGAGGGCTTGTTTTTCAGAAAGCTTTGGTGAATTCATCCGTAGGTTAATTAGTTAAACGCAGGCGTGCACAAAGAGCTGATGCCTTTGTCCTTATTAATTTCCTAAAGCCATCAAATTATCCCCTCTAGAGAGTGTTGTGTTTTGCGGGCGGCTTCGCTAAAAATATGGGCTGAAATGAATTAAATCAAGACCAAAAACCTATTTTGAGCAAACGATCCCCGCATCAATCCGATCATCACGCTGAGAAAGCCAGTTTGAAACCCATTGAAGGTGCCGATCGTTCGCTGCGAAGCCGCTTGAGTTTACAGGGTGAATTCGCTTTGGCACTGGCTCCAACAGTAGTGATCCTGGTAGTTCTAGCCTTTGTCGAAGCCCTCAGCCGTCAACGCCTGTTGTTTGCGTCCTTAGCCTCTAGTGCGTTTCTCATCTACTTAGATCCGCAACATGGCACCAATACAGTGCGGACACTCACGATTTCTCAACTGATGGCAGCGACAATCGGCTTAGTGACTTACCTCCTCTTTAATTCCAGTTACCTGGGAGCAGGCATCGCGATGGTTTTGACCATCACTCTAATGATTGTGCTAGATGCCGTGCATCCCCCGGCAGTGGCAACCTCACTAAGCTTTGCTCTGCGAGCGGGGAATGAAACTAATTTAGCGTTGTTTGGGTTGGCGGTTGGTGTGATTGCGCTACTGATTGCCTTAGAACGCTGTGTGCTTTGGCTGCTAGCGTTTTACAGCCGGTCGCGTTGAATTTAAGTGCATTTAACTAGTGGATATTAGACCTCTGCTGAAAAGTCTTGCTGAAGGAAGGGCGCCAGTTCCCGGTTCAGTTGTCCGGCTCGGACAAGCTCAGCATATGTATCGGCTTCAATTGCTAGCAGTTCTAGCCTGAATTGTTCAGCGGCAAAGGCACGTAAATCCGGATGTTCGTCTTGCAAGGTATCGATCTCTGCCTCCAAACGCCCAATTTCTCCTTGAATCAGAGTCTCTTGATAACGGTAGAACTCGGGCTCAATGACTGGTCGATCCATGGCTTGACCAAGATGCTGTAACACTCGTTTTAGTGCAGCCAAGCGAGCGCTCGCTTCTGTAAGTTGCTGTTGCAATGGTTGATCGCCTAGCAAATTTAGCCATTTCAGTAAGGGTTTAATCGTCAAGCCCTGCACCAGCAAGGTGAACAACACTACCCCAAACACAGTGGCAATGATTTCTTCGCGATCAGGCAGGATGGCTGGCACACTCAACGCTAGAGCAATCGACACCGAGCCTCTCAGCCCGCCCCAAAGCAGCACACTTTGTTCTTTGAGTGGCACCTTAGATTCACTGAAGCGGTTACTCAGAGCACTCAAGCCATAAATGGCGATCGCCCGTGTCGCCACCATCGTCAGCAGCGTAATTGCAATGATATCGAGGTTTTGTCCCAGGATATGGAAGCGGATTTGATCGCCGATCAGCAGGAAGACGATCGAGTTAACAAAGAACGCCAGAAATTCCCAGAACTCACTCACAATAATTCGCGTCCGAGGATTCATGCCAATGCGAGAACCAAAGTTCCCCAAGATCAAGCCCATCGTCACAACACCAATCACCCCAGAGCCACCTAAATCCTCAATGATTAAATAGGTGCCATAGGCAGAGACTAACGTGAGCGATTGCTCCACCAGAGGCAAGTCAAATCGTTGTGTCAGGTATGAAATCCCAAAGCCAATTAAGCTAGCCACTGCAATGCCAATGCTGACCACGCGCACAAACTCAAACACAGCCGATGGAATGGAGAGATCTGCGGTGCCCAGCGGCAGGGCAACCAGAAAACTGAAGGCAACGACTGCCATACCATCGTTAAAAAGGCTTTCCCCTTCCATCAGAATGCTGAGTCGCTTGCCTACACCCAGATCCCGAAACAACGCAATGACTGAGACGGGATCTGTAGCAGACAGACTGGCTCCGATCAACAGTGCTGTTGTGAGCGGCACTCCTGCTAGTTGATTCAGCCCTAGCGCCATGCCTGCGATTGCAATCATGACTCCAAAGATGGCATAAAGGCAAATGGGCAAGAGTTCCTGCTTCAGTTCTGACCATTTCAAATTCCATGCCGCTTCAAACAGCAGCGGGGGCAAAAAGATGGACAGGATCAGCTTTGGTGATAAATCCACCAAGCGCACATCGACAAAGGCTAGTCCCAACCCCACAATTACTAGCAAGAGGGTATAGGGAATTTGGCGAAACCAGCTAAAAATGCGGGGCAAGGTTGCCACACTTAAGGAAATCGACAGCACCAGCAAAAATTGCTTCAGGTTTGTCTCGATCGTCATTTCACCGAACGTCGCATCCATTGACCACTGCTCTCCAAACGATCAAACCGTTACCATCTTCAGCCTGTTGGACCACGACCGCTACAATCACAGGTGAAAGGCTGGGCAAAAGTCAGAATCTTAGCCCTGTGGGAGGAATCGAGATGTGCTAGCAAATATCCGTGAGCGCTTCAGAGCCTTCCGAAAGCAGGGAAAGAGCCTGCTTCAGTCGCAGCAGCTTCAAACAGAGTTACTGGCAGAATCGACGCCCGATCCGTCCTACCTCATCTTGATTGTCAGTTCCTGCGCGATCGCCACCTTTGGTTTGTTGGCAAACAGTACAGCAGTGATTATTGGCGCGATGATTATTGCACCGCTGATGCTGCCGATCCGGGGACTCGCGTTTGGGGCACTGGCAGGCAATGTCGTGCTCTTTCGACGTGGCTTGGTTGCAGTTGTGGTTGGGACTGCACTGGCAGTCGGGCTTGCCTGGATATTGGGCAAATTGGTTGGCATCGCCAACTTTGACAGTGAAGTGTTAGCAAGATCTGAGCCCACGCTGCTTGATTTAGGCATTGCAGTGGCGGCTGGGGGCATTAGCGGCTACGCGAAAGTGCAACCCAAAATCTCAGCCAGTCTTGCCGGCACCGCGATCGCAGTGGCCCTGATGCCGCCTCTTTGCGTGATTGGCTTAGGGCTATCTCAGGCCAATTGGAGCCTGAGCCAGGGAGCGATGTTGCTCTATCTCACAAACCTGTTGGGCATTACCCTCTCCTGCATGGTCACTTTTCTATTAGCAGGCTATGCTTCTTTTCACCATGCCCGTAAGGTACTTGCTGGGATACTGGCTTTCACGGCGATACTGCTGATTCCTTTGGGGGTTAGCTTCGCTCAACTAGTGCGACAGGCACAGTTAGAAGCCAGCTTACGACAAGCACTCTTAAATCGCACCGTTACCTTTCAACGGTTGGGTCTGGTGAGCAGTACTACCAATTGGTTAGCCAATCCCCCCGAAGTTCGGTTGCATGTACGGGCTAGAGAACCGCTTACACCCAAGCAGGTTGCTCTTTTGGAAGAGTTTGTGCAGCGTGAAATGGGGCAGCGTTTTACACTGATCTTTGTGGTTGCACAGGTTGAAGAAATCCGTCGAGAAGAGTCTAACACCGGAGTTGATCATAAGCTTGGAAATCCATGAAGTTCACTGCTGAGTCGGTATTTATCAGTGCGCTTTGTATCAGATGAGTGAACGTGGCGCTTTTGGGAGACGCTTTGAGCCGATTGAGTGATGCCAGACTTTGGACTAAATTGGGACTAAATCACTTTTGAGTTATAGTCTGTAACCCGCATTCCGTCGTTCGCGTCTGCTCCATTAACAAATGACAGAATACGGGTTTTGCGTTGGTGAGTTGCGGGTTTCGCAACTTTACAGTTTGCGGCTAGTCCAGAATGAGGAGCGCGATGGACTGGTCAGCCGCGTTAATCAATGGGGTCGGTTGACGGTGCTGTTTTGTGAGGTAAAAATTGTACAGAAACGTGCAGCTTTTACCTCACTTTAAGGAAGGGTCTTCAGCAACTTCAGCAAGAACTTACTGCACGTGAGTCCACCGCTGCTGCGATCGACACTAAAGCCTTCAAGCGCTATTCCGCTCCGTTTGTACTGGACACAGCTACGATCAAAAGCAAGCTATACCATCGCCAACGTCCCAGGCTGGCAGACGGCAAACCTGGCAAGCCAGCGTACATCTCGCCACAGCAGCCTGTAGAACTAGAAAACGGTCGATCAATGCATAAAGTTGAGCAGCAACTTTCTAGGCTGTATCCCGGATCGAGCGCATCACGCGCGGTTCATGATGGTTTAATCGGTCAAGACAACGGCATAAGCGAGGGGAAGCTTGAGGCAAAGTATGAGCCAGACCCTATCAAGCGTTCCAGCGGACATTTGCTCCTGCTGCTACATCCATTGCTTCCCCAGTGATCATGGCTGCCTCAGGCATAGCAAAGAACAACAGTGCATTCGCAATTTCTTCTGGTTCCAGAAAAGACCGGGGTTGGGCATTGAAGGCCAACAAGGCCTGCTCCAAGTTTTCCTGTGTCGGGTTTTGAGGATTGGCCCAACGTCGTGCTTCGTCATTTTGAGTCATCATGGTGCGCACACCCGTTGGATTGACAGCATTGACGGTGATGTTGTCTTTCGCGACTTCGGTTGCAACGCACTTAACTAAACCTAGTACACCCCACTTGGAAGCATTATAGGAGGGCGAACCGGGCGAACCAAACCGACTGTTCGTCGAGTTGACCACAATAACTCGTCCTTGCTTGCGTGCGCGCATGTGTGGAATGACAGCCCGCATTGAGCGGGCAACGCCTGAAAGGTTCACAGCGATGACATCGTCCCATTCTGCTTCTGACATCTGATCGAGGGAGGGTACATAGGTGCAGATGCCAGCATTGGGAATCATCATGTCTACTTTGCCTAGTTCTCGAATGGCCCGATCAACGGCTGCTTGCAGCTGCTGACTATCGCGAACATCCGCTTGCATAGCGAGAGACCGTCGCCCCAAGGCTTTGATCTGTCGGTCGGTTTCTGCAAGATCTGCCGGGCTTGACAGGGGGTACTTCACGGAATTGATTTGTTGCGCAAGATCTACAGCAACGACATCTGCCCCTTCGCGTGCTAAAGCGACAGCACAGGCTCGCCCAATACCGCGTGCGGCCCCTGTAACAATCGCCACCTGACCTTGTAATCTTCCTTGTTTCGCTGCCACCGGTGCCGCCGCCACCGTAGGTGAGTGAGCAGATGGTGCCGAGGCCTGAGCGACTTTGGCACTGGTGACGGCAACGGCTCCAGCGAGCGTACTGCCACCCAAAATTAACTTGCGACGAGTCAGGGGCTTTTTATGAATCATTTTAGTTATTGCTTAAAAGCCAGAGAGCCTTAGTAGAAAGTTCACCACACGTCGAGTGAGGTGGTCTAGGAAAACATTGCTATTCTGTGTCCTTGAGTAAATGACTGAGCGGCGAGATGAGCTGTTTCTCACTGAAGCGCTTTCAGTGCTCACTCTGCTTCAATTTCGACCGGTACATCCCAAGGCTGGCGGCGTAAGGAAGAGCCGTAAAACACGGCTCTGTCAGCAACCCAGACGTAGGCGCACCGCGTCGCCACACACCGCACAATGCTATGAGCGAGCGGTTGTTGACACCTGTAGCGGGGCATAGCCAAAGGTGGCATTCGCCATTTGGCACCAAATACCCACGGATTGGAATTGGCTCAGCTCGACGCTGGCCGGAATGGCATACCGCTGGGTGCCCGCAAACTTTTGCAATTTGCCCAGGTTCACAAACGTCGTTTTGTCTTGGTATTGCGCTGGTGGTTGCGGGGCGGGGTCCAGCACAACCTGGAGGTCGGGTCCCTGCTCGCTGGTCTTGAAGTCGGCACTGAGGACAAGGTAACGCTGACCCCGCTCCACGACAATTTGCGCTGTGCCCATGGTTGGTTTTTCAGCCGCCACAAAGGTGCCAGTCGCTGCAATGCGGGTTTGGGTGGGGGCCATACGTGCAGTGGGTTGGCGCTGGCTCGAGTAGCCACCACCTGTGGTGGTTGGTTGCAAAGCTTGCACCGCTCCCGTGGTGCTCGACAGCACCAGCGCGAGTGTGGCGAGGAGACTTAGGGAAAGGACTTGGCTTTGCATGGTGTTTGCCTGGGTTGCTGGAGGGGTTGTGTGGCCGTCTTGGGGCTTACAGACAGCCTCCATCGCCAAGCTAAAGTGACGGTGAAGGTGAGCTGAGAATTAGGGTGTGATTAGCTGAGTATTTTCTCAGGCAGCGTGCCTCCAGCTGAAGCGCCTTGAGTTTTGGCTAGTTGCGGGTGGCAACAACGGCACAAGCAGTGCCACCTGAGGGGAGTGAACCCAAGAATCGATCGTGTTTCGGTAGCTAGCCGACCCTGGGCGCACAGCCGCCCACTCTAGAACGTGCTGTGTGCTGTAAAGCGACGATGAAGCCAGATGAAGCTGAAGTAAGAAGCGAGCGCTGCCGCCGCCTTGACCCTGTCGCTGGTACTCAAAATTTGTAAATTGTAGGGGTAGCTGCGCGCCGCACCAACATAGCGCCGCGCTGCCACTAGTGCCGTTCGAGCCCGTGCTTTGCAGCCAGCCTGCTGCTGCCTCGCGGCCCTGACCAAGCTCATGGTGAATCTTGATGACGCTGAAAGGTCGACCCGCCTTCGCTGCTGCCTTAAACCTGGGGCGTTGTGTGACGTTACTCGCGCTCCTGCTAGTCAGCAGTAGTTGTGCCTCGGTACCGCTGCAACGGCAAGGTGATCGCGGCGACTGCACCGATGTGACGGATGGGGTCAGTGAGAAAGAACTGCATCGGCTCAGGACAGATGAAGGCCTTGCGACCGCTCGGCTCCAAAGGGGGCTCCAGAGTTGGGACAGTACAACACGCTATAAAGCCCTTGATGTGCTGCTCACGAGAGTCGAGCCCCAGACCCTCTTGAGTCCGCTCTTGACCATGGTGCAAGATGACGATCCGCGGGTCCGCGCAACGAGCGTGGGCGGACTGGCTGCGGCCGTGGCAGCGCAAGCCACACTCAGTCCGCAACTGCTCCCCCTCCTCACGCAAGCCCGACAGGATCGCGATCCAGGCGTCCGTGCCGCTAGTTTTAATGGGCTCGCGACGGTGACCGCACGGCAAAAGACCTTACGGCCGCAAGTCCTCCCTTTGTTCAAGCAGGGTTTGCAGGATCGCAGCGCTTGCGTCCGTGCCACCGCGGCCGCATCGCTCGAATCTCTGTTCTTGGAGTCAGTACCGACGCGGCACGAGTTAAACCGACTGCTGCCAGACTTGCTGACCATGGCCGCTAGCGATGCCAGTGCTTGGGCGCGTAGCCATGCGGTCATGAGTTTAGGTCCCGCCAGTGTCAATGCCGCCGAAAGCGTTCCTGTACTCGTGAAAATTGTGCAGCAGGACCCCGATGCCGGACTGCGTAGCGTCGCGGTGAGTGGCTTGGGTCATTATCGGGCTGCCGAGCCAGCAGCGACGCAAGCCATCTTGGCCGCCATGAACGACCCCGATGAGCGGGTGCGGACTGCGGCAGTCTACAGCTTACTAAACATCGCACCCAACCCCTTCAGGCACCGTAGC